>JBBUAE010000001.1:0-8544 GCA_038061005.1 Patescibacteria group bacterium
ATTATGTCTCCGATGACGTTCTACGCGCGCTCGGCTCCAAACTAGTCAACAAATACTCGGAAGGTTATCCGGGTAAGCGCTATTACGGCGGCAATCAAGTGACCGACAAAGTGGAGCTCCTGTGCCAAAAACGGGCGCTCAAAGCTTTTAAACTTTCGCCGTCTAAGTGGCAGGTGAATGTGCAGGCCTTGTCCGGTTCACCAGCTAATTTGGCCGTGTATCTCGCCTTGATGCCAGCGGGCCTAAACGGCAAGGCCGTCGGCCAAGGCAAGATTATGGGCATGAGCTTGCCGCACGGCGGTCATCTGACGCATGGGCAAAAAGTGTCGGCGACCGGCAAGTTTTGGGACTCGGTATTGTATGGGGTGGATAAAAAGACCGAGACACTAGATTACGAAGCCATAAAAGAATTGGCTAAAAAAGAAAAACCGGCGATTATCGTAGCCGGCTATACCGCCTACCCGCGAAAAATCGACTGGCAGAAACTGCGCGCCATCGCGGACGAAGTTGGCGCTTATTTGATGGTGGACCTGTCTCATTTGGCCGGTTTGGTGGCCGGCAGCGTCTATCCGTCGCCGTTTCCTTACGCTGATGTTGTTACGACCACTACGCACAAGACCTTGCGCGGTCCGCGAGCGGCGCTTATTTTCAGTAAAATAGACGAGCGGGAACTGGGCAAAAAAATAGATAAAGCGATCTTCCCCGGCCTGCAGGGCGGTCCGCATATGAATCAGATCGCGGCGGTGGCCGTGGCTTTGGGCGAGGCGGTCCAGCCGGCTTTTAAAACTTACGCCAAACAAATTGTGAAAAATGCCAAAGCGTTGGCGGGTGAATTGAAAAAACTCGGCTGGCGGATTGTCTCCGGCGGCACGGATAGCCACTTACTTCTCGTTGATACTTGGATGGGCGGGAAGGGGATCGGCGGCAAAGAGGCGAGCGAGCGGCTGGAAGCGGCGGGCATTATCGCCAACAAAAATACGATTCCTTTTGATACGCGCCCGCCGGTGGATCCGTCCGGCTTGCGCTTGGGTACGGCGGCTGAAACGACGCGGGGCAAGAAAGAAAAGGATATGGTAAAAATCGCGAGAAAAATTAATCAAGTATTGAGGAAGTAACATGTCTATTGAACTGCCGGAAATAAATCAAAGTTTGGATCTGAAACACCGCCTGACGCTCCAGGTTGCTTTGATGAAAAAAATGCTTGAACATCCGGATGATCAGAACGAAGAAATCAAATGGATCGATATGTACAGCGACGAAGTGCGTGAGTTGATTTTTAAAAACGACGAGTTGGGAAAGCAGGTACGGGAATTGGGGATGTCCGAACAATATGAAGCGGGAGCCAAACTTTTGTTTGATGAAATAAAAAGGAGAGAGAGGGAGCAGTTGCGTCAAGCGGCATAAATCTATGAAGTTGAAGATTCAAAAAATCTATCCGGATGTTAAACTGCCAAGCTACGCGCATCCCGGGGATGTTGGCCTAGATCTTTTTTCGCGCGAGGATTATGATCTCAAACCGGACGAGCGGAAAATTTTTGATCTCGGTTTCAAAATGGAATTTGAGAACGGCTACGCGGCGATTGTGAAAGATAAAAGCAGCCTGCCGAAAATCGCGGGCATCCATACGATGGGAGGAGTCTTTGATGCCGGCTACCGCGGCGAGTATAATGTCAATTTGATAAACTTAGGACAGGAAACTTATCACATCAGCGCCGGCGATAAAATCGCGCAGCTGGTTATTTATCCGGTTGTTATCGCCGATCTGGAAGAAGCTAGTGAATTATCATCCACCAGTCGCGGCGAAGGCCGCTTCGGCAGTACGGGGAAACAATAGGGCAAAAAATATTAAAATAGATTTATTTTAAGCCATATTTTGTTGAAATACCCCAACTACTTGACAAATTAGGCATAAGGGTATATAATATATAACGGGATTAAAAATAACCCAGGGAGTTACCCACTGGGTAAAAACAAGCCGAACCTTGAAAAAAAAGGAGAAGAGAAATGAAAGCAATGCAAGAGTGGACAAAAATGTGTCTGTACGCTTTTGGGGTGTCGCTGTTCGCGGGGCTGGGGATGTATTGGTTAAGTTTTTCTGATAATCCCGCCGCCGTCGCCGTCGTCACCGTCGTCGTCGTCGCCATCGTCGTCGCCATCATCGTCGTCGCCGTCGTCGCCGTCGCCATCGTCTTCAACGTCGTCGTCGTCGCCGTCGTCACCGTCGTCACCGGAGATTTTTATTTAGCCATCAGTCTGGTCTTTCTGGCCTTGGCCTTCGGAGCTGTGGCGCTCGGAAGTTGGGACAAGGAGAAAAAAGATTTTTCCGCTCCCAAATCGCTGATGTTGCTGGCCTTTCTCGTGTGGAATTTGTTGCCCTGTTACTATGTTTCCCAGTATCATAATGGGCAACAAATCGTAAAAGACAAGATTATAGCCACAAAATTTGAAGCGCGGCAGAATAATGCCGGGCAAAGCGCGCTTTTCTTGCCGGACTCGGCCGCCGGTTTCCAGCGCTATCTTAGCCAAATCCTGAAGGTAAGAGTAGCTGGCCAAGATTATTCTTGGCGCGCTAAAGCCATTCGTTGTTTAGAAGGGGAAAAGGAGTGGTACCAACTGCCCCTGCCCGCTTCTACCGAACCGCTGGTGGTCGGATTGCGTTTTGACCACGCCTGGCAGGATTACGAGACGACCCTGACCTTACCGGTCGCCAAGCAGTATGCTGACTCCGGCAAGGTGACACCTTGACATTAGCGTCCCTTGGGCCTGGAACTTGAAAAAGTTCCAGGCCCTTTTTTATTACCAGAACCTCCGGCAAGGCGAAACCTTGACATTAACGTTGGAATAATTAAGCTACGCGCTAAATCTCATGTTAAAATATATAAGATGAAAGAGAAAATATCTGAAGGTTTAGGGTGGTACGGGATGATTGCTATCGTTCTTGCTTACTGCCTAAACAGTTTTGGTTTGATTTTGTCTAGTAGTTTTACTTATCAAATATTAAATTTAACCGGAGCGATTGGTATTGTTGTCGTTTCTCTGCTTAAAAAAGCTTATCAACCGGCTGTTTTGAATATAATTTGGTCAGTAATTGCGTTTATTGCTATTATTAGTTTATTTAGGTAAAAATATAATCTGTCTTAAATAAAAAATGAGAAAAGTTACCGTCGTTTTGATTGCTCTTATTTTTATCGTTGGCTTTAATATTTTAATTAATACCATAAATAAGAAACCTATGACTAATCCCATTCCTACTCCAACCGTGGAAAAAGTTTCCTTTATTACCGCTGACGGCGTAACTATTGTTGGCAACTACTATAACTCAACCAGCACCAAGGCCGTTTTACTGTTACACCAAAACGGGATGGACAAAAGCTCGTGGGGTGATTTTCCATTAGTTTTGCAAGCGCGCGGTTTTGCCGTGTTGGCGATTGACTTGCGCGGCTACGGCGAGAGTACGCAAATCAGTGCTTCCTCCTCCACGGCGACTGGAAGTCCTGGAACTCTGGATTATCGCAACTTCACCAATAAAGATTATTTTCCGGCTATGATGGGTGACATTACAGCCGCGCGTAAATTTTTACAAAGCAAAGGCAAGACCGAGCAGGATATCGTGGGAGCGAGCATCGGCGCTAACTTAGCTATCGTGGAACTGGCTTTACATACGGAACCAAGAGACCCACGTAGCTTGATTGGATACAAACCGCTGCACAATGAGGAGGAGACTTCCACGCCGTTTGACCCCGTAGTGAGAAATGGCGTTGCTCCATCGGAGCGGGGCGTAAGCCCGACGCCATTTTCTACTACGGGGTTTGATCCGACTAAGATTGATCCATTAGGCCGGATCAAAAGAATCGTGGCCTTGAGTCCAGGGCTAGACTTTAAGGGAATTCAAACTGCACTGCCGGCTCATAACATCAAAACGGAATACGAACAGGAAAAAACCGATAAAAACATAAATGCTCTGTATCGCTTCGGTCCGCTACCAGTAGCCCTATTGGTGAGCGCGCCGGGTGATGATTACAGCTATCAATCGGTTAAAAAACTGGAGGAAATTATAACCGAGCCGCTGGCTTTGACTCTTACGATGGACGGCAATGCCCACGGCGTGAATATTCTGACAGACAAGCCGCAAGCACGCGAAGCCATCATTAATTTTCTGGCGCGCTAAGAGTAATTAAATAGATGATTTTCTGACTAGATGTGTTAATATAACCTTAACCCTGTTAAATAGCTTTAAATTTCTCAATAATGTTTTATTATGTGTATGTTTTACGGTCAGGGAAAGACAGTAGGTTTTATGTTGGATATACTAAAAATTTAAAGCTGAGATTTGAGCAACATCAAAAAGGGCTTGTTTTTTCAACAAAAAATCGTAGACCGTTTAAGCTGGTTTATTTTGAAGGATGTCGCAACCAACAGGACGCTACGCATAGGGAAAAGTACTTAAAAATGTATCATGGCAAGCAATTTATTAAAAATCGGCTCAAATCTTATTTAACAGGGTAAATGTTTAACGATATTAGGGAAGTTTTGCGAGAAGAAATTGTCAAAGCGGTGGCCGTTTTAAATCTTAACATGCCGGCCGATGAAATTTTGATTGAGCATCCGGCGGATTTAAAATTCGGCGATTATTCTACCAACGTGGCGATGGCGCTAGCTCAAAAAACAGGCCAAAATCCGCGCGACTTGGCCGCTAAAATTGCGGCGCAAATAGCCGGTCAAAAAAACGAAAATATAGAGAAAGTGGAAGCGGCCGGCGCTGGCTTCATTAATTTTTATTTGACAGCCGGTTTTTATACTGCCGGGTTGAAAAAAATTCTAGTGGAAAAGGATAATTTTGGCCAGAATACTTTATTTGAGGACAAAAAAGTGATGGTGGAATATACCGATCCTAATCCCTTTAAACTTTTCCATATCGGCCATCTAATGACCAATACTATCGGCGAATCTTTGGCGCGGCTGTTTCAGGTCTCTGGGGCGGACGCTAGACGGGCTTGCTATCAGGGCGATGTCGGCATCCATGTGGCCAAAGCGATCTGGGGCATGTCGGCTCTTAAAGATGAGAGGCCGGCGGCAGATAGTAAGCTGGCCGTTAAGGTAACATTTTTAGGCCAAGCTTACGCTTTTGGAACGACTAAAGCCAAAGAAGATCCGACCGCCGCGGCGGAGATAAAAATTCTGAATAAAAAAATTTACGAACGAAGCGATGGGGAAATTAATAAACTCTATGATCTCGGTAAAAAATGGAGTTTGGAATATTTTGACACGGTCTATCAAAGATTAGGGACGGCCTTTGACTACAAATTTTTTGAAAGTGAGACAGGCAAGGCCGGCCGGGAAACAGTGGACAGGGGACTGCAATCGGGAGTCTTTGAAAAGAGTGACGGGGCGGTAGTTTTTAAGGGAGAGCCATATGGTTTACACACTCGCGTCTTTTTGAATTCTGACGGCTTGCCGACTTACGAAGCCAAAGAGCTTGGTTTAGCTAAAATTAAATACGGTCTTTATCCTTATGATCTTTCGGTGGTGGTTACCGGGAATGAGATCAACGATTACTTTAAGGTTTTACTCCAGGTGATGAACTTGCTCTTTCCGGACCTGGCCGCCAAGACCAAACATCTCGGTCATGGTTTTCTGCGCCTCCCTGGCGGTAAAATGTCGTCGCGCACCGGCACTGTGATTACGGCTGAAGAAGTAATTGATAAAGCCAAAGCAATTATTCTGACCAAGATGAAAGAAACCAAAAAAGACATTGCTAATCTTGACGAAACGGCTGATCAGATCGCCATCGGAGCGATTAAATATTCCATTCTTAAACAAGATATCGGCAAAGATATTATTTTTGACTTTGATAAATCGCTATCATTTGTCGGCCACTCCGGTCCTTACCTGCAGTACACCTATGCCCGGACGCAATCAGTTTTAGAAAAGGCGGCATCTGCCGGCATCACTTTTCAATGTCAAGGACTGACCTTGACATTGGGAGATACGATTACACCGGTAGAGAAAATGCTATATCGTTTTCCGGAAGTGGTAGAGCGGGCTGTCGTGGAATACGCGCCGCATTATATTGCCACCTATCTTTATGAATTAGCTGGTGTATTTAATAATTACTACGCTGATCATAAAATTGTGAGCGCAGAATCACATTCTTCTTATCGGGTCGCTTTAACGACAGCTGTCGGTCAAGTGCTCAAAAACGGCTTAAATTTGCTGGGTATCAAAACTCCAGCCAAGATGTAGTTGGACAGAATATATAATCAGTGTTATACTCAAAAAGGACCGTGAGACTACGGTTCTTTTTAAATTTAAACGCGAGGAGAGACGGCCATGGGTAAAAAGATGGTCGTGGTTCCGGATCTAATGCCGGAATGGCTGGACAAGCGAGCGCGGATTTTTCACGAACTTGATAGGCAGTTAATCCGAGGTCTAAAAGAGCCAGATAAGGGGATGGCCCTTGACCAACTTCAGTTGGTGATAGAGCATCGCAATCCTTTTGACCAAAATCTCATTAATTGCTCTGCCTATCCGCTTATTCCCACGGGCTGGTCGCTAAGGAGGCATCGGAAAGCGGATTGGCTGGAGTGGGATCCGGCCAAGATCAAATTACATCTCGAGGTCGGCCAGCATGTCTGTAAGTGCCTAAGGGGATATGAGCTCGAGGAAGCATTAGAAAACAAGCCAGTTCTGAACGCTTGTGTCCTAGATTGGCTTCTGGCCCACCCCAAACTTATCCCAGAAAACTGGAAGAGTAAATATATCTTTTTCTGGGGAACTATCTATCGCTCTAAGGATGGCAGTGTCTATGTACGCGGCCTGTGCTGGCACCCTGATTGTGATCGGTGGGACGGGCACTATGTCTGTCTTATCGACCTCTGGGATTCTCGTTGCCCAGCCGCGCTGCGCGCCTGACCGCTCCTGTTGATTCCTGTCTTTTGTTTTGTGGTACCGAAGTTTTAGCTAAGGCATAGCCCTGCATTCAATTCTGGATGCGGGGCTAATTTTTTGCATGAAGCGGGAAAATGCGATAAAGTAAGTGAATGTCTAAAGAGGAAAAAACCAATTCTGATAATACTAAAAGCGAAATTGCCCTGAAGGAAGAAGCGATTTTGAAATTCTGGCAGGAAAATCAAATTTTTGAAAAAACTCTGGCCCAAACCAAAGACGGACCGGAGTTTGTTTTTTATGACGGGCCGCCTTTTGCCACCGGCCTGCCGCATTACGGTCATATTTTAGCGGGAACAATTAAGGATGTCATTCCGCGCTACCAGACAATGAAAGGCCGACCGGTAAAACGACGCTGGGGCTGGGATTGTCACGGCCTGCCGGCGGAAAATTTAGTCGAGGCAAAATTGAAATTGAAATCCAAACAAGAGATTGAGGATTACGGAGTCGCGCTCTTTAACGAGGAAGCGCGAGCCATGGTCTTAGAGTATGTAGACGACTGGAAAAAGATTGTGCCGCGACTCGGACGGTTTGTGGATATGGAGAATGATTACCGTACGATGGACTCTACTTACACGGAAACCGTCATGTGGATTTTCAAAACCTTGCACGACAAAGGTCTAATTTACGAGGGCTATAAGTCTATGCAGATCTGTCCGCGCTGTGAGACAACTCTGTCCAATTTTGAAGTCAATCAGGGATATAAGGACATACCGGACATTTCGGTGACGGTAAAATTTGAGTTAATGGATGAACCTAAAAAATATGTTCTTGCTTGGACTACAACTCCCTGGACTTTACCGGGGAACGTTGCGTTAGCTGTTAATCCAGAAATTGATTATGTAGAAGTCTCTGGTGAAGTAGAAGGAAACATTTATGTTGTCGCTGGAGCGAGAGTAAAAGCGGTTTTTGGAGACAACTACAAAATTTTAAAAACATTTAAGGGGTCCGAACTTCTTGGCAAATCATACAAACCGGCTTTTGATTACTATGTAAATGATGAAAATATCAAAAATAGAGAGAACAGCTGGAAAATTTACGGAGCGGATTTCGTGACCACCGAAGACGGTACCGGAGTGGTGCATATCGCGCCAGCTTTTGGCGAGGATGATATGAAGCTGGGACAGAAGGAAAACTTGCCGTTTATTCAACCCGTGGCAATGAACGGCCGTTTTAAGCCGGAAGTGACAGATTGGGCCGGCGAACAGGTAAAACCAAAAGACGATCCGCAAAAGATGGATATTGAAATTTTGAAATATCTGGCGGCCAAAGAAATTTTATTTGCCAAAGCCAAAATTACCCATTCCTATCCGCATTGCTGGCGGTGCGAAACTCCGCTTCTAAACTACGCGGCTTCATCCTGGTTTGTGGAAGTAACCAAGTTTAAAGATGAACTGGTGGCCAATAATCAGCAAATAAATTGGGTGCCGGCGCATATTAAAGAGGGGAGGTTTGGCAAATGGCTCTTAGGAGCGCGCGACTGGGCCATTTCGCGCTCACGTTTCTGGGGCGCCCCCATTCCGGTTTGGAAATGCGAGGAATGTCAAAAGACGAGAATTGTCGGGGCCGTGGCCGATCTTAAAGATAGCCTAAACAATC
>JBBUAE010000002.1:0-3154 GCA_038061005.1 Patescibacteria group bacterium
AAATCCAGCCGGTGATAGTCCATTTTGTTCGGCACGCTGGTTTTGACAAACGCTTTTTCTAAAAACAGCCAGTCAAAAGCCACATTTTGCGCCACTAAAATTGCCCCGTCGGTTTTATCCGACACCGCCTTCATGGCACTTCCCAAATCCACGGCAAAGAGCCAGTCCATTTCATTATAGCCATTGATCCGAAGCGACTCCGGATCAGAGGTCTCCAAATGCTCGGGCTTAACTCGCAGATCAAACTCTTCTATCACCTCTATTGCTGGCCCTTGGCCCTCGCGTCCAACTTGCCGCGCCAAAATGCAGCCAATCTCAATGATCTCATGTTTGACTGGGTCCAACCCAGTCGTTTCTAAATCAATAAAAGCCAGGTTGCTTTTTTTCATTTTTTTCGATGGCTAGTTCCTCAAGTATGTGGCTATGTTATTTTTGTGGCCAGTATAAGTTTTGGCATAATGTAAATTGCCAGCACGATCTGATAAATAATAGAGATAGGGAGAATCTTTGGGATGTAGAGCCGCGTCAATGGCGTCCAGACTGGGGTTAGAAATCGGGCCGGGGGGCAAACCTTTGTATTTATAGGTGTTGTAGGGCGAATCGTACTGCAAGTCTTTGACCGTTAACTGTAAACTGTATTTATTCATAATATAGGGAAAGACGGCATCAACCTGCAGAGGCATTCCCAGTTTGATACGTTTCCATAGGATACCTGAAACAATTCGTCGCGATTCAGCTGTCCGTGTCTCTTCTTCAATAATGGAAGCCATCGTTAGGATTTCATTCAGAGTTTTGGCCGATTTTTGGATATCAGCCGAGAGTGTCTTGATTTTAGCGTTAAAATTGTTGACCATCAGTTCGGCGACCATTCCTTCTTTAGCGCTTAATTTAATGAAATAAGTATCCGGGAAAAGCATTCCTTCTTTATCAGCGGTGAGTTCTAAAAAATGTTTATCGTCAAAGAGGGGCAACTTCTTTTTAAGCAGAGCGGCAATCTCTCGATTATTCATTCCTTCTTGAATAACAATTTTTACCTCTTCAATATCAAATTGGCCAATCGCCAGTCGACGGGCAATAGAAAAAACATTGAACGGTTTTTTAAATAGGTAGTCACCGGCGATAACTCCTTTACGGCTAAATAGTTGCACAAACAACCGGAACAGAAAAGGGTGTCTAATGATTGACTGCTCTGCCAAATAGTCACCGGCCACGGCCACATTCATTCCCTCTCCAATGGTGATAAATTTCCCCGTTGGGAAATTGGCCGACGGCGAGAGAAAAAGAATATAAAGAATGAGGAGAACTCCCAGCACGCCAGCAACAGAAAGAATGATTTTTTTTCTCTTCTTTTTGACCCCGTTAGAGGCAAGTCGCCCCGAGGCGGCTGTAGCCGTCCCGTCTGAAACGGGAGGGCGGCCTCTAACGGGGTTGAGCTTATACAAATCACCTTCAGGTGGAATGACTGCCTGTTTCTTTATCATCAAATCAAAAATAAATTAACCGACTGGTAAATTGGGTGGTGGTTCGCCGCGTTTGGAGCTGACTCGTTCTAAAGTGGGGGTAGTGGCGACTTGGCCGGGGAAGTGAAACATCGTAGCAATTTCTTCTGTATTCAAAACGAGCGGCTTTTTGTTGGCCGGTAAATTAAAGTAAGAGCGTCGCCGATAATTGTCAAAAAATCGCCACTTAAGTAATTTGAGTCGTCGTCCGCCCCAATCCTGCCACGGATAATCAAAATCGGTCCAGGGGCCCAATTTAAAACTGTTTAAGTTGCCTGAACCGTATTGTTTGATACTGCTCAACAAATGCGGGATCCTCGTCGCCTTTAAGATATCCTGGCCCTTAGGGAATAAATAGAAACAGCGGAAACCGGTGTCAAAACCAAGTTTGGTAAAACTGCGCTCAATCGCTTCCACTGTATTTTTCTCTCCGGGCGACAGGATCGTCTTGGTGAAAGCAGTGCCCAGATCAGTGGTTTTGCTTTCTCGGTGCATCATCTTATCTACTTCCCGCTTACCTCTAGCAGTCCAGTCTTCCTTTTTAAATAAAGTGCCGGGCTTATGGTAGCGAGCGTACGAGGCCATAATTATTAGTTGGTACCAAACTTGCTCGCCCGGCCCGATAGAGGCCATATATTCCAACACGGCCGTCAAAGGATCCACCTTGAATTCTTCTTTGGGATCCTTATCCAAGCCATAGTCCACATAAGTTTTAATCGGGTAAAAATCTTCCTTGCTAAATTTCCATTCCACCCCCCAAAAATCCCAGTCACTACCCGGCAGACCGTAGGGAACCTTATTGGTATAATCATCCACTTCATAGACCTCCACCCCGGGATATTGGGAATAGATGGTGGATTCTATGGCATTTTTCAACTTTCTTTCCGTCCAAATGTAGAAGTGGACATCACCACCAAAGGACACAATTTCCAACGAAAACCAAGATCGTAGTTTACCTTTAATATACTCTTCAATCAGATTGCCTTTAGTAGTCTGATACATAGTAGACAAAACCACTTCCATGGCTTGCGGCGATTTGAAGATTTCTTTCGGCATTTTAATTTCTAAGAGCACTCTTGGTACCCTACTGATATAACGCGCGTGAATATAAGCCATATACAGACCCCACGCCAGATAGACCGTCACAAACGGTCCCCACCAAACAAAAGTTTTCCCTAAAATGTAGAGGGTACCAAAGAAAGGATTATTCAAATATGTAAGCAAATCCATGAAATATATAATACATCAAAATTTTATAACATCCAAGATAGAACAGTTAATAAAATAATGCCGCAATCAAACTATTTGTTGATTGCGGCATTCGCGCCAGGGCAGTATCGTCATCTGCTCAGCCGCCATTTGGCAAAAGCCACGAATGGCGTAAGTAATTGACGAACCAGCGAGCGAGCCAGTTTTGATCGTGCGATGGCCTTGGCGGCTGGCGAGCTGAAATGGTTATATAGACTTATGAACAACCGACCGCTCCATGTCTTGATAAGTCGTTCATCCCGGTAGCGTTGAAGTAACTGCACCTCACTGGCCATATACGTACCGTAAGTCGCCGTGGCAATAAAGCAGTCCTTACTTTCGTGCCCAGATTCATGATCCCTACTCCGATTATACCCCGAAGTATCTTCTGGCATCGTTCTCACCTC
>JBBUAE010000002.1:3254-4469 GCA_038061005.1 Patescibacteria group bacterium
AGAATGGTATTTTCTTTAACATGCCTCTCTTTCAACACCCTGGCTACAATTTCATCTTTAGGGAGCGGACCGTCTTTTTTCAGAATAGAACGAATGACATCGGCGACAATACCCTTAGTGTAACCCCACTCGGCCAGCGCATAGAGTCCGCGTCCGACCAAAACGAAACGTTTGTCTTTGATGAGTTCATTGTGGCAAGTGGCAGGATGGGCTTTTTTGCCAAATAGATTAGTGATAGCTTTGGCCACTTCAGTGAAGTGCATCGGGGAACCATTTTGGCGAATAACCAGATAGGCATAATCGCGAACGCCGCGCATTTTGACATTAGGAGACTTTTTCAAGCCCCATTCACCAAGCGGATTTTTACCGAGATGTTTGGAGATAGACAACCATTTCTTGGCAAAAACTTCTGTTTGCTTGTCGCCTACCACCGTTTTGAGTTCATTTAAAAACTTACTAACTAGCTCGCTTTCTGAAATCAAATCATTGGCCGTAAAATTCTGGCATAGATTGCGAATAGATTGATGCACCTTGGTCGCCAAATCCTGATTGGTTGTCCAGCGATGGTAAAATTCCTCATCTTCTTTCAACTTATAGAAAGTGTCGGACAGTACTAGCAAAAAATGAATATGATTTTGGGTACTTTTATCTTCCGAGATGGAACCTAAAAATTCCTCCTCATGAACAACCCCACCGTAATCATCCATTAGTTTTTTGAGCTCATCAAAATTGGCCTGGGATTTTTTATAGTTATCCGATTTTTTGATGGCATTCAGAGCGAAATTCTCAATCTGCCTGACGCGCTCACGAGTGATTTTATATTCTCCACCGATGGCTTCAAGAGTCATTCTCACCGGTTCCTTACCTAGTCCATAACGCTTGGCCAGTATATCGTTCGCCCGATCACTTAAGCCAGACAGTAACTTCTTGGTTACCTCCTTGGGTTTAAATGTCAGTTTGTTTTTATCTTTAGGCATAATATGGATATATTATTTCTATCATTTATTTAAATAGAAGTCAACCCCGGTGAAATTTAACATTTTTGACTGCCCTGTTGTTGTCTGGACGATCGCCAACCACTTCAATTAGATAAACAAATAATACCGTAAATTTCTATCGTGGTCAATGCTCAAAAAATCCTTATTAAATAACGATATTTATGAGCTTCCCAGTGATATAAATAACTTTTTTTACTTCTTTATCGCCGACCCACTT
>JBBUAE010000003.1:0-7360 GCA_038061005.1 Patescibacteria group bacterium
ACATGATGCTGGGCGCCCCGCATGATGTCGCCGGTTTTGCTTTGTTGCAATGCTTACTGGCCCAAAAATTAGGCGTCCGGCCCGGCATCTATACTCACACCATATCAAATGCCCATATTTACGACATCCATTATGAGGGGGCCAAAGAGATCATTGCCAGAAAAAGCCATCATCAGAAAGTTGTTCTGCATCTGCCTAAGAATGCCTTTGACCGTGCTGAAAAGAAAGATCCTTCACTGCATGAAGAAATAACCAAGGACATTATGGACCAATACAAACCGGGCGAACCGATTACTGGATTAAAAATTGTTTTATAAAAAAATATGTCCATACTAACAAAGAGACAAATTCTTGAACGAATCAGCAAGGGAGAGATAAAAATTCGGCCGCATCTGGATTCGTTTCAACTGCAAGCCCACGCCATTGATTTGCGTTTAGGCTACACCTTTTTAGTTCCAAAAAAGTGGCATCTGACCAAAAAGGGACGCGAAGCGCTGAAAGTAGATTACTTTGATCGCCATGTCGTCCACTCTTACTTTGAAACGGTGGAACTTGAGCAAGGTCAATATTTTGAGCTCTTGGCTGGCGAATACATTTTAGTCAGCACGCTAGAGACAATCAGTTTGACAAAAGAAGTGATGGCCATCCTCTACCCCCGCTCCTCTACCAACCGAAAAGGGTTATCGGTAGACTTAACAGGAGTAATTAACGCCGGCTATGAGGGGCAACTAGTCATCCCGATTCGCAACAATACCGATTCTCAAATCATCAAACTTTACCCCGGAGAAAGATTCTGTCAGTTGATTTTTGAAAGCCTTGACGAACCGGCAGAAACTCGTATTGGTCGTTATCAAAACAAAGATATCATTGAAGGTTTTATCATCAAACAATTTAGCAAGGATTTGACGGAAGCTAATCTCATTACTAAAGGGGATATTCGCAAACTCAAAGAAAAGTATTCTGTTAATAAGGGCACCCGGACAAAATAAATTTATGACTAGCGACGTAGTAAACAAGCCCGTTATCAGTATTATTGCGGCCGTCGGCCGCAATAATCGCGCCATTGGCAAAAATAATCAATTACTGTGGCATCTGCCGGAAGATTTGAAACACTTTAAAGAAATTACCTCCGGCCACCCGGTCATTATGGGGTTAAACACTTTTCGTTCCATTGGCCGGTCGCTTCCCAATCGGACCAATATTGTTTTAAGCCAGCAAGATGAAAATATCCCCGAGGCAATTATTTGTCATTCTCTAGATGAAGCGATTGATATTGCGGGCCAGCACGATCAAAAGGAAATCTTCATTATCGGTGGCGGGCAAGTTTATACCCAAGCAATCAGCCGAGCAGATCGTCTCTACTTAACTCTGGTTGACGACGAAGCCGAAGGAGATACCCATTTCCCGGATTATTCCTCTTTTGGCAAAGTCACAAGCAACACTCCCGGACAAAGCGACAATTTTTCTTTTCGGTTTGTCGTTTTGGAAAAATAAACTAAATTCTCTCCAAGATTTTCCCTATTTGAGCATACAGTTCGTCAAAGCTTCCGTTGTTGGTCAAAACAAAATCGGCCTGTTTAATGCACTCGGCTAAATTTTGCTTATTGGGGTCATCCGAATGCATTTCTCGTTCCTCTTGAGTGGCAAACTCATCAAAAGAAATGAAATCTGTTTCGGTCGCTCGCGTTTTCACCCGTTCATAGCGGGTTTTGATATCGGCATTCACCGCCCAGAGAGAAAAATTAGCTTTACTGCGCATCGCCGCCACTTCGCCTGGGGTGCGCAGGGACTCAATCACAGCATCTCCCCCAGCAGCTAAAGCTTGCTTGTATAATTCTTCAATCACGTAGGCCGGGCCATGCTGTACCCGCAAATCATTTCCAACCAGAACCATAGAGTCGCGATTGACCGGCAAGCCACAGCGACTGATTTCTTCTGTAATAAAAGCGCGAGCGGAATAATGCTTAAAGCCTTTTGTATTGAGTAAATATTCTACTACCGTTCCTTTGCCTGCGCCCAAAGTTCCTGTGATGCCAATGATAATCATGCTTGAAATTATACTCTAACCTTCTACTAATAAAAACAAAACCGGCACGATGCCGGTTTTGTGTTGGAATTTTTTCCCCTATTGAGTAAAAATTGTAGGGCAATTTTAAAAATCTTCAATTTTTTACTCAAGTAGGATGATTTAGACTACATCAACGCCCATAGATCGCGCCGTGCCTTCTACCGTCTTCATGGCAGCTTCTATGGAAGCGGCGTTCAGATCGGGCATTTTCTTGGCGGCAATTTCGCGAATTTGCGCTTTGGTAATTTTACCAACCTTACTAACAGTATTTTTGCCGGAGCCTTTTTCGATGCCGATAGTTTTCATAATTAAGTTAGCCGCCGGCGGCGTTTTTAAAATAAAGCTAAAACTGCGATCGGCGTAAACGGAAATTTCCACCGGAATAATCATATCCCCCATTTGGGCCGTCGCGGCATTGAATTTTTGAACAAAGTCGCCGATATTCACACCGGCCGGGCCAAGAGCCGTACCAACCGGTGGCGCCGGATTGGCCTTGCCAGCCGGAATTTGTAATTTTATTTTTTTTTCTACTTTTTTTGCCATAGAATTATATAGATGATAGGCCAGCCGAAATCCATCAGAAACGTAGGATTCGCACAGCGAGAAACAATGTTTATACTATGATACCTTGTCTAATAAGTCAATGAGAAGGCCCGGCCACTTGTGGTGAGCCGAGCCTTGATTTGGCAAAACCGGAGTAACACTGTCCGATCATTTCTTTCGGGTGACGTGCTCTCCGCCGAGTGAGCAGGTCGGATTGGTACCAACCTCCAGCCCGACCACGTAGATGCCGCCATCGGGGCAGGTCGGAGTGACTTTCAGATAGCCACCCAGCACTAGGTCGTTGATGGTTACCTTGACGGCGGTATCAGGAGCCATACTATGGTCCTGCCCGTAGTGCTCCCTGGCACTCTCAATCTTCTGCAGGTTTTCCTGACAAGCCCGGGCGTGGGATTGCGCTCGAGCTCGGGTAAAACCGGGCACGGCGATGGCGATCAGGATGCCGACGATCGCGACAACCAGCGCAATTTCGATCAGGTTAAAACCTATGACCTGGCGAAATTTCTTCATGGAAAATCCTCCTATGATTGACTGGGGGGGAATAAGATTCCCTGTTTAAACTCTGCTTGTAAGTATACTACTTTTGCATAATTTGTCAACAAAAACAAGCCCCCGGGCGAGGATACTCGTCTGGAGCGTGTTTTCCAGAAACTAACTGGATTATATTTTCTTCACCTGGAGGAAATCGAGTTCTACCGGAGTTTCGCGGCCGAACATGGAAACCAAGACTTTAACTTTGCCTCGTTCCTCATCAATGTCGCTGACCTTGCCTTCAAAATCCTTGAACGGACCGTCCACGATCTGCACCGCTTCATCCTTGGTCAAATCAATTTTATGCTTGATCGTATCCTCACCCATGCGCAGAAAGAGTTCACGGATTTCCGCTTCATCAAGAGGTACTGGGATTACACCCGCACCGATAAAACCGGTCACCCGCGGCGTATTGCGGACAACATACCAAGAATCGTCGGTCACAATCATATCAACGAGCACGTAGCCGGGATAAATTTTTTCTTCGGTTAGAACACGTTTGCCATTCTTAATTTTAACTTTCTTCTCGATTGGGACAATAATACTAAAAATCTTGTCTTCCATGCCTAAAGACTCTATGCGTTGTTTGAGATTGCGCGCCACGGCGTTTTCATAGCCGGAATAGGTATGAATAGCATACCAATTGCGCCCCTGATTTAATTCTTGCCTGGCCATAACTAATTAAAAATAAAAATCTTTAACAAATAAGTGAAAAAGAGATCGAACAAGCCAAGCAGTACACCGATAAAAATAGACATCCCGATCACGGTCACGGTAAAATTGACGGTCTGTTGCCTAGTCGGCCAGTTGACGTGTTTTAACTCACCCTTAGTGTCTTTGATATAGTTGAATAAGCTCATCCCATTAAAAATTTATTTGCTAATTGATGACTTATTTTTGACTAATGTTTAGTATACTATCTGACCCGCCCATCTTCAATTTGTCCTTTTATTTTTAACGGGACAAGTATCTTAAAGGTTATCGGTTTAAAAAACAGCCCCGCAGGGCATCGTTAAAATATTATACCCTTTGGCCAGAACTGTCAACCCACCGATATAACAACCTCTATCCCCTCTCTAGAAACGGCACAAAGACAAAACCCTGATAGATTTCTACTTTAAAATTGTTGTTTTTTAACTTAGTTTCTTTATAAATGGAGTTCCGCCGAGGGTAAATTAACCGTCCGCCAATTTTTAATTGATCACGCCAGGCCAGAGGAACTTCTTTGACTTCAGCGGCAGCAATTAGGCCGTCAAAACCACCAACCATTTTAGCTTCTAGCGGCAATCCATCTTTGGCGTTCTGACAATAAAATCTAATGCGGGGGAAAAGTGGTTTGTATTTTTTCACATTTTCTTTTCCTACCTCGCATAATTTATCCAATCTTTCCATCGCATAAACCTTTCCCCGCTCTCCCACCAGTGCCGCAAGCAGTGCTGTTTGCCAGCCCGAGCCGTAGCCAATATCAACCAAACAATCGCCCACCCGCGGAGCTAAGAGCGACAACATAAAGGCCACCACGCCTGGTGCGGAGATGGTCTGCCCTTCGCCAATCGGCAACGCTTCATCAAAATAAGCCGAGCTCGCTAGAGAACGTGGCACAAAGTCTTTGCGGTCCACCAAGCGAAAAGCTGCGATAATTCTTTCATCTTTTAATAATCCTCCACTAATTAAAAATTTTACTAATTGATCCATCCCGTCAGAAATCTATAAGCATGATAATTTTTTGTCGACATTTCAATTTGCGCTATGTAATTATTATTTCACATCTACAATCTGTGCATTTATTTCCCTGCCTGCGGCAGGCAGGTAACGGGATCCATGTCTAAATGATTTTAAGGCCAAAAAAGATGTTCAGACAGATTAATGGAAGAATAACAGAGATTGTTCTGACAATCACTGGTGTAAAAATTATTGGTGTAAAGATAGAGCAAACCGGTTAATTTATGACGCGCATAAAATACGTCTACTGCTCCCACACCAACGATGTCGCCGTGCATAGAGGCCGGTTCAATAATGTGCAGAGATTTTCTTTTGGTCTCAAAATCAGCATAAGTCACCGGTTGGTTGTTAATAGAATAGAAAAAATCCAGAGAACCATTGTCGTAGTGATAAGCAGGAATGCCACCATTATCTTTGGGGGCAGGCATCTTTTGGGTAATTATTTCCTTACCGGCAAAACCAATGATAAAAATGGCGTAAATAAGGACAATAACAACAATAAACTTTAATATTCCTAAGGCCGGTCTGGTATCTGCGTCTGTCATAAAGCAAATTTTAGCTTAAATAGGCTCAAATCACCAGCCATAATGGCGACTGATTTTGGGGAGGCATCGAGGATCTGCCCCTTTGGTAGCCCCTTATTATTAGAACACGTAATTTCTGGGTGTCCAGAGAGATTCGAACTCTCGTTTTCGACGCCACAGGTCGAAGTCCTAGGCCACTGGACGATGGACACCATAATTATTTTTCACTTTGAATAATTTTGCTAAATTTTAATTTTTCAGCAACTTCAGAATGTACTAAATGATGACAATTATGGCACAACCAAGCCAAATTTTCAACTTTATAGTTTTTCCTATTTTGATCAATATGATGAACGGCCAAGACACGGGCATCTTTTTCCTTGCACATTTTACATATTTTTGGAACAGAATTTCCTAACATGGCATCTCTATATGTGGCATGACCGTCTTTCCACCGTATACTTTTTTTACCGCTGAATTCCTTATTTCTCCATTTGGTTTGACAGGATTTATCGCAAAAAAATTTACCGCTTTTTGACCGAGCGACATGGAGGAGTGTTCGGTATGCTTCTTTGCCACAAATGCTACACTTCACTATTGTGCCGTTTTTAAACGATTCATACTGGCATTTTGTAGAACAATATTTCCCCCACCCTTTATTGATATGTACAGGCCTGGCATAAAATAATTTCTCGCATTGTTGACATTTTCTATTGATTAGCATGAAGTTTTGACAATTTTTTCTTCTCTAAATCGTAGTGATGGACCAAAAAGTGGCAATTTTGGCACAGCCAAGTTAGATTTGTTATATCATTATTGTTACGATTCTGGTCTATATGATGGGCTGAAAGAATTTTATAATTGTCTTTTCCACATAATATACAGACTTTCTCAATTTTATCTCTACTCAGAATATTTTTGTAAGAAGATTTTCCACCTCTCCAATTCGGGCTATCAGCCCCCATATGCAGTGAAGTATTCCATCTCAGACTGCATTTTTTACTGCAAAAATAATTTTTGCTTTTTGAATTTTTAAGATCTTCTAAAGATTTATAAACTTCCTTATTACAAATAAAACATCCCACGACCAAACCTCTCCTTTTAGACCAAGCGCTGCATTTTATTGAACAATATTTTCCTCCTCCTGATTTGATCCAAGATGGTTTAGTGTAAAAATTTTTTGCACAAATAGCGCATTTCACAATAGGCATAATCTAAATTATACTAAAAAAATACCGTGTGTGGCACGACAAACTGCGGATATCTAAACTGGATTACATTCCCTAGTAGTGAGGCTTCTCCTCTTCTACTCCCGCTTTAACATTAACTAAACGGGCTAAAGCATACAAGAGAGAAGACAAGCGATTTAAATACTTCAGGGTCGGGTTGGAAATTTTGACCATCCCCTCCTCTTTGACCGCCACCATCCGCCTTTCGGCTCGCCGCGAAATTGTGCGGGCAAAATCCAGCATGGCCGCCGCTTCCGTTCCGCCCGGTACGATAAAATTTTTGATTGCCGGTAATTCTTTCTCAATCCCCGCCATAATCATTTCCAACCAAACGGTACGTTCATCTTGGATATGCTTGTCGGCTCCGGCTGTTTCGGCTTGAATGACAAACAAATCTTGCTGAATATTTTCTAGGCTATCCTTATTACCTTTTGTTGTAACCTTACATAGACCCAAAAAAGAATTCAGCTCGTCCAGCCCCCCGCATGCCGCCATGTAAGGGCTGTACTTACTTACGCGCTCGCCTGTGAACAGCGACGTCTCGCCGCTGTCCCCGGCGCCTGTGTAGTATTTTGGCATGATATAGAATTGGCGCTGTAATTATAAAAGCGCCTGTCAAGTATTTTTATCTCTTCACAATTATTCTCGATGCCTTCTTTTCGCCTATTCCAAGAAATCCCGGCTTGTACGCCATCATCACGGTAAACTTTTTCTCGCAACCCGGG
>JBBUAE010000004.1:0-14514 GCA_038061005.1 Patescibacteria group bacterium
CGCAAAATTGCGCGCGTGCGTTTGACCAACGGTATGGAAGTAACCGCTTACATTCCGGGCGAAGGCCACAATTTGCAGGAACACTCGGTGGTGGTAATGCGCGGCGGCCGCGTGAAAGACTTGCCGGGTGTCCGCTACCACATCATTCGCGGGATGTTAGATTGCGCCGGTGTGGAAAAACGCCGCCAAGGTCGTAGTTTATACGGAGCCAAAAGGCCGAAGGTTAAGTAAATTTAAGGAGCGTAGCGACTATAAATTTCTTAACCCCGTTGAGTAAAAATTGCAAAGCAATTTTATCCGCCCGGGGCAGATTACTCAACAGGGTGATGATTTTGAAAAACTCGCTACACTCGTTAACAAAATCTATCATGCGTAGAAAAATAACCAATAAAAAAACCCTCAAGCCGGATATCGCTTATAATTCAGTATCGGTAGCTAAACTAATCAACTATATTATGGAGCGGGGTAAGAAAAATACCGCGCGGAAAATTGTTTATGGTGCTTTTGACATTATTAAGAAAGATACCAAACAGGATCCAGCTGAAGTATTTGAAAATGCCTTACGTAATGTCGGGCCAATGACAGAAATCCGCTCGCGCCGCATTGGCGGAGCCAACTATCAAGTGCCACACGAAGTCCAACCGGCCAGAAAACTGGCGCTGGCTTTGCGCTGGATCATTGACGCTTCGTCTTCTAAAAAAGGCTCTGGAATGGCGGCCAAACTCGCGGCCGAACTGATGGCTGCCAATAAAAATGAAGGTGACGCGGTGCGTAAACGTGAAAATGTTCACAAGATGGCCGAAGCCAACCGTGCCTTTGCCCACTTTGCCATAATGAGGAAATAAATATACGAATATATGAATTATGCCAATCTACGAATGATTACGAATAAACACAATTCGCATCCATTCGTATTATTCGTTGATTCGTATGTTAAACTAAAAATATGAGAGATTATCCTCTAGAAAAAGTACGCAACTTTGGAATTATCGCGCACATTGATGCTGGCAAAACGACCACTTCCGAACGCATCCTCTACTACACGGGGGAGAGCCACAAAATCGGTGAAGTACACGAAGGCAACACGGTAACCGACTGGATGGAGCAGGAACGCGAGCGTGGTATCACTATCACCGCGGCGGCCATTACCTGTTTCTGGAACCCGACCTATATGGGCGCTGATACCGAGCGCAAAGTTCGTTTCAATATCATCGACACTCCCGGTCACATTGACTTTACGGCGGAAGTGAAACGCTCCCTGCGCGTCTTGGATGGGGCGGTCGTGATTTTTGACGGTGTGGCCGGTGTGGAGCCGCAATCGGAAACTAACTGGCGCTATGCTGATGACGGCAATGTGCCGCGCATCTGTTTAATTAATAAATTAGATCGCATGGGTGCCTCTTTTGAACGTTCGTTTGCCTCCATTTTGGACCGTTTGACTAAAAATGCCGTTCGGATGCAAATCCCGATGGGGCTGGAAGATGAATTTTCCGGTGTCATTGATCTGCTCACTATGAAGGCTTACTATTTTGAAGGCCTCTTGGGTAAAGATGTGCGGACGGCCGAAGTTCCGACTCTATATTTGGATGAGGCCAAAAAATATCATGCTTTATTGATGGAAAAAATTGTCAGCGAAGACGAAAACCTGATGACTATGTATCTGGATGGCCAGGAACCGTCACTCCCGGAATTGAAGGCGACTTTGCGCCGGGCGGTGATTGAGGCAAAAATTGTGCCGGTCTATGCCGGTTCAGCGCTCAAAAACAAAGGCGTGCAACTCGTCTTAGATGCGGTGGTGGATTATCTTCCTAGCCCGCTTGATATTCCGCCAGTTCACGGCCTAGATCCGAAGACGGGGGAAGAAATTTATCGTCACGCCTCAGACGAAGAGCCGTTTGCGGCTCTAGCTTTCAAACTGCAAGCCGATCCATTCGTCGGACAACTCACTTTCTTTCGCGTCTATTCCGGTACTATTTCTGCTGGTACCTACATCTACAATTCCACTATTGGCGAGAAAGAACGCTTAGGCCGCATTGTCCGCTTACAAGCCGACAAACGCGAAGAGGTGCAGACGGTATATGCTGGAGAAATCGCGGCCGCTGTCGGTTTGAAAGGGGCCAAAACTTCTCACACCCTCTGTGATGAAAATAATCCGATCATTCTAGATCCGATCAAGTTTGTGGATCCGGTTATTTCTATGCGCATAGAACCGAAGCCCAAAGCCGATCAGGAAAAAATGGGCTTGGCGCTCAAAAAATTATCCGATGAAGACCCCACCTTCAAGATCAGCTCCAATCCGGAAACGGGAGAGACGCTTGTTGCGGGCATGGGTGAACTGCACCTGGATATTATGATCGATCGCATGAAGCGCGAATTTGGCGTGGAAGCTAATGTCGGCAAACCGCAAGTGGCCTACAAAGAAACGATTACCGGAGAAGCCGAGGTGGAGAATAAATACATTAAACAGTCTGGCGGTAAGGGTCAATATGGACATGTGAAGATTCGAGTTAAACCGATGCAACCTCTCTCCGCAGAAGAAATCAAAGATTTGTCAAAAAATGTGAAGCGCTATGACCACTTTGAATTTATCAATAGTATTAAGGGTGGTGTCATTCCAGGCGAATTCATTCCGGCGGTGGAAAAGGGTATTAAGGAAGGGCTGGAGCGTGGTGTCTTGGCTGGTTATCAATTAGTAGATCTATCTGTGGAACTCTACGATGGTTCCTACCACGAAGTAGACTCATCGGAATTGGCGTTTAAACTGGCAGCGTCTATGGCTTTGCAAGAAGCGGCGAGGCGCGCTAAACCAGTCTTGTTGGAACCGATTATGAAAGTGGAGGTGATCGTACCGGAGAGATTTATGGGCGATATCACTGGCCATCTTTCCTCCAAGCGCGCCCAAATTGAGGGCCTGGTTGATCGTTCCGGCGATCTCAAGATTATCACGGCCAAAGTGCCGCTCTCGGAAATGTTTGGCTATGTAACCAACCTGCGCTCCATGACCGAAGGCCGCGGCACGAGCAATATGGAATTTTCCAACTACGCTATAATTCCACAAAATGTTGCTCAAACTATAATTGAGTCTCGTAAGTAAATGTGGCGCTGGCCAAAATTAAGGCGTGCTTTTCAAAAAATTAAATCGAGTGGCAGTTATCAACAGTTAAAGGACACAATCATTGTGTCCTTTAATGTTACAATTAATCCTATAGAGTAAAAATTGTCGGGCAATTTTAAAAATCTTCACCCCGTAGAGTAAAAACCGCCTTGCGGTTTTAAATCCTAGAAGGATTTTACTCAACAGGGTAAAAGATTTTTTACTCCATAGAGTAAATGGCAAGAAGGGAATATCGGACAAAAAAATCCGGCCGGAAGTTTGTAGTAATAATACTGGTTGTATTGGTCATTTTGATAGTTGCTTTATTTCTTAAATATAAAAACAAAGTCTCGGCCAAAAATTTACTGATTGGCGATGTGTTGCAAACGGCCAACCTTAATTCTCCTAGCCCTAAGGCTACAGCGAGCACTACTACTCCAATCACTCTAGCGCGTGCTCGGGATAACGATGGCTTATTTGAAGTGTATTTTCCCAAAAATGTCTTTAAAAAAACTGACCGAGACGAAGCTTCTCCGCCAGACTTTGTAAGCAAGATAAATTCTTTAGCCTTAGTTTATTCGGCCGTGCCCACCGCCAATATTTTTATCAGTTTTATTGTCGTCAAAAAAACCTTCAGTGAAATTTATGCCAGTCTGGCCAAAGCTTACGATCTCAAAAATCTCCAGATTGTTTCCATTGACGGCCATCAAGGGGTAAGTTTTATCACCGGAGAAAGAGTCGTTTATAGTGTTGTCCCAGTAGACGATAGTAAAACCCTGTTTATCGCCAGACATTATTTTGGCGGACAATCCGCGACTAAGAACCCAGACAGCAAAAATCCTATTGGTTTTGAGGAACAAAAAAAGCTGTTTGATGGGATCATGGCAACTTTCAGCTTCAAGTACAGCATTTAGCCCCGCTAAATATCCTGAAAGTTGACCCCGTTAGAAGCAAGCCGCCCCTAAGGCGGCAGTAGCCGTGCCTTTGGCAGGGCGGCTTCTAACGGGGTTGACTATTGCCGCCATTCTGCTATTATTAAATGTACGCTATTTGGCGGGCTTTTTTAGATAAACATTTTATTAGCTATCAGTTAATTTTAAAATAATTATGGTAGAGAAATTTGATCGGTCCAAGCCACACGTGAACGTCGGTACTATCGGCCACGTGGACCACGGCAAGACCACCCTCACCGCCGCTATTTTGCACTCTCTCAATTTGGCCGGCAACAAGGTGAAATTAGAGAAAGTTGACCAGATTGACAACGCTCCCGAGGAAAGGCAGCGCGGTATTACTATTGCGCTTCATCATTCGGAATACGAGTCAGATAAGCGTCACTACGCGCACATTGATGCTCCTGGTCACGCCGACTATATCAAAAACATGATTACTGGCGCCGCTCAAATGGACGGAGCGGTCTTGGTGGTCGCGGCCACTGATGGTGTGATGCCGCAAACACGCGAGCACATCCTTTTGGCTCGTCAGGTGGGGGTACCGAAGATCGTGGTTTTCTTGAACAAAGTAGATATGGTGGACGATCCGGAATTGATTGATTTGGTAGAACAAGAAGTCCGTGAACTTTTATCCAAACAAGAATATGATGGCGCGAATGCTCCGATTATCCGCGGCTCCGCCTTGAAAGCTTTGGCCGGCAAGGATGTCAATGACGAATGGGTTAAAAAGATTTTAGACTTGGTTAAAGCGCTGGATGAGTATATTCCAGATCCGGTGCGCGATATTGAAAAGCCGTTTATGATGCCGGTTGAAGATATCTTCTCTATTGAAGGCCGTGGCACAGTCGTGACCGGCCGTATTGAACGCGGCAAAATTAAGGTGGGTGAGGAAATAGAAGTGGTGGGTTTGAAACCGACTGCCAAAACGATCGTCACCGGTATTGAAATGTTCAACAAGCAGTTGGATGAAGGTATTGCTGGCGACAACGCCGGTGTCTTACTTCGTAGCTTAAAGAAAGAAGATGTTACCCGTGGCCAAGTCTTGGCTAAGCCGGGTTCTATTACACCGCATACTGAATTTACCGCTGAAGTCTACATTTTAACCAAAGAGGAAGGCGGCCGACACACCCCATTCTTCTCCGGTTACAAGCCGCAGTTCTATATTAGAACGACGGATGTGACGGGCGAAGTAACCTTAAATGAGGATGTAAAAATGGTCATGCCCGGAGACACCGTCACCTTTAAGGTAAAGTTGGTAGCCCCGGTGGCCCTGGAAGAAAAGATGCGCTTTGCCATCCGCGAAGGCGGTAAGACTGTCGGCGCCGGAGTGGTAACCAAAATTATTGCCTAAAATCATTAATGCCCACAGGAATTGTTAAAACTAAAAAACCAGCCCCGCGGGTCGCTAAAAAAAGCGCCGAAGCGACGCTGTCTAAACTGCGGATTAAAGTTTCAGCTTACGAAAACAGAATTTTAGATGCCAGCGTCAAACAGATCGTAGACACGGCCCTGCGTTATGACGGCAAGATCCAGGGACCGATTCCTTTACCAACCGAGATCAAGAAATATACTGTCAACCGCTCCAGTTTCATTGACAAAAACTCGCGCGAGCAATTTGAAATGCGGGTTCATAAGCGCTTGATTGATATCTTGAACCCGACCCCGAAAATCATTGAGAATCTAACCAATCTCAACTTACCATCCGGTGTCAATATTGATGTCAAGATGCTCTAGCAGAAATATCTCTTAAACAAACAGAAGTCAAGGCTAGAGCCTTGACTTCTTTGGTTTTGGCGGGCAGATTTTTACGATTTGACTTTCTAGCTTTATTTGTTAAGATATTCGAGAGCTCGGGTGAGAGCTATTTTAAGTTAAACATACGAATAATACAATTCGCATCCATTCGTAGCCACTCGTTTCATTCGCATTATTCGTTAATTCGTATATTAAATTGATGAAATTTATTCTTGGCACAAAAGTTAATATGACGCAGATTTTTGATGATCAAGGGCGGGTGATTCCCGGCACGGTGATTTCGGCTGGACCAATGACTGTCACTCAAGTCAAAAATATGAATAAAGATAAGTATGAGTCCGTGCAGGTTGGTTTTGGCGAACGCCAGGCTAAGAATGTCTCCAAGGCGGTTAAGGGTCATTTAAAAAATATGGCTTTGCCGGCCGGGAAAACTTTTCAATATCTTAAAGAATTTCGCTTAACTAATCCCGAATTGAAAGTCGGGGACGTTATTGATGTTTCTGTCTTTAACGAAGGTGATAACATCACTGTCCGCGGTCTTACCAAAGGCAAAGGTTTTCAGGGGGTAGTGAAGCGGCATGGCTTTCATGGTGGCCCCCGCTCCCATGGCCAAAAGCATTCGGAACGCGAACCTGGTTCTATCGGAGCGACAGCGCCACAAAGAGTTTTTAAGGGGGTGCGTATGGGTGGCCGGATGGGTGGAGATCTGATTTCTGTAAAAAATCTCAAAATTGTTAAAATTAATAAAGTCAATAATCAATTGTTTGTTAGCGGGGCTATTCCCGGCCGCCGGGGCACCTTGATAGAGATCATCGCCAAATAAGCATTATGGAAACGAAATTGGAAGCAAAAATCTATAACCAAGATGGCCAAGAAACGGGCAAGATGGAATTGCCCAAGTCTATTTTTGGTGTGAAATGGAATAATAATCTAGTCCAGCAAGTGATTACCTCAATGCTCTCTAATGAACGTCCCAATGTGGCTGATGCTAAAGGGCGGGGAGAAGTGGCTGGCGGTGGTAAGAAGCCTTGGCAACAAAAAGGTACCGGACGAGCTCGTCATGGTTCTAGCCGCTCACCGATCTGGAAGGGTGGCGGTGTCACTCATGGCCCGACTTCCGAGCGTAACTATAAGAAAAAAATCAACAAAAAGGTCAAGAGTAAAGCTCTATATTCTGTTTTGTCGGCCAAACTAAAAGACGGAGAAATTGTTTTGTTAGATGACTTGAAACTTGATTCGCCAAAGGCCAAAAGCGCCGAGAGTATTTTGAATAATTTGGCGGCGAGCGGTTTTGCTAAATTAAACTACCAAAAAGGCAAACGGGCTTTAGTGGCTGTGTCTATGATTGATGAAAAAATCAAACGCAGCTTCCAGAATATTAAAAGTGCGACGGTAGAAGAAGTCCGCAATCTTAATCCGCTCTCGCTCTTGAATTACAAATATCTGGTCTTGGTTAAACCAACAGAGGGGCTTAAAATTTTAGAACAAAGAGCAAAATAAAATATTATTTGTCCTGTTAAAAATAAAGGTACAAATTGTGAAATGGGCGGGACAAATAGCAAAATAGACAAACGATAATAATTAAAGTAAAGTTAGCAAATAAATTTTTAATAGGATGTCAATCATTTCCAAAAAAATTACCAATAAATTCGGCCAAATTAAACGCCCGTATATTACGGAAAAAGCCACTTTCTTGGTCGGCAATAAGTATCCCATTTACACTTTTGAAGTAGTGCCTGAAGCCAATAAGGCCGAGGTGGCTAAGGCGATTAAGCTGAAATATAATGTGACACCGGTTAAGGTTAACATTGTTAGTTTGCCCACCAAGAAGGTTATTGTTCGTGGCAAAAAAGGAACTAAATCAGCCGTAAAAAAAGCCTATGTCTTTCTGAAACCCGGTGACAAGATTGACTTAATTTAAAAAATACCTGTCCCGTTAAAAATAAAAGTACAAATTGTGAGATGAGCGGCCTGCCGGCCGGCAGGGATAAATTATAAAATAGACAAACAATAAAAATAATAGTAAGGTTAGCAAATAAATTTTTAACTGGGATGAAATCCTATAAACCAACAACCGACTCCCGTCGCCAAATGTCCACGATTTCTTACCGGGGAGTCTTGACGGCGGCTAAGCCCCTAAAGTCTTTGACTAAAGGTGGCAAGCGTTCAGTTGGACGCAATAATGCTGGCCGTATCACGGTTCGCCATAAAGGAGGGGGCCACAAACGCACCCAACGGTTGGTAGATTTTTTTTACAATAAATACGACATTCCGGCGCGCATCACGACCATCGAATATGATCCCAATCGCTCCGGTTTTATTGCTCTATGTAATTATGCGGATGGTGAAAAGCGCTATCATGTGATGCCAAAGGAGCTTAAGGTGGGAGATCGGTTTGTTGTTTCAGCCACCGCTTCAATTAAGCCGGGTAATCGCGTGCCGCTCAAAACTATTCCGGTCGGTACTTTTGTTTATAATCTTGAAATCAAACCAGGATCAGGCGCTAAGTTAATTCGCTCGGCCGGTAATTACGCGGAAGTGCAAGGGAACGCCACTGGCTACACTATGGTTAAAATGCCTTCCACGGAAATTCGTAAAATCGATGAAAATGCTTGGGCGACGATTGGTTCGGTCGGGAATGACGAACATTATTTGGAAAATTATGGCAAAGCCGGTAAGTCGCGCTGGAAAGGTATTCGTCCGACCGTGCGCGGTACGGCTATGAACCCGGTTGACCATCCTTACGGCGGTGGTGAAGGCGTGCAAGGCCGCGGTCTGCGTCGCGCCAAATCTCTGTGGGGCAAACCGACCGGCGGTGTCAAAACTCGTCATCCGAAAAAATATTCCAATCATCTGATTGTTTCCCGCCGAAAGAAAGGGAAGAAATAATATTCAAAAAATCCCGTGTCAGCGGGGTTTTTTCTTGAAATTGACATAATCGCCTAATCTGATAGTATGTAGTTTAAGCTCTACTCTGGAGTTTGAAACGTTTACCTACCTAATTCCGCTTGGTCGGGAGATGGATTTAAGGGGTAAAATTGTTTTTTTGTTAGTTTGCAGCTATACCGCACCTTAAATTCCAAAACTCTTATTCGGCAGCAGACTGTTTAGGGTACGGATTTTCCTTGCCCCGTAGCCTAGACATAAGGTATAACGGTTGACCCTCGGTGGCTATTAATAGCCGACGATGCTCCCGACACTAACATTTACCTTAGGCCACGGGGTGAACTTAAAAAATCCTGAAGTGCTTGGCTCGCCAGCCTCGCAACCCCCTAAAAAGTCTCTGCCTCAACTAGTTTCGTAATTCACAAAGACATAACCACAAACTAACTCTGGTGGCGAGAGGGGAGGAGATTAGAAATACAAAATACAAAATGGCACGATCGCTTAAAAAAGGCCCATATGTAGACGCCAATCTTCTGAAGAAGATTACCGGTAAGAAACCAGCCCAAACTGGGGTGATTAAGACCTGGGCTAGACGCAGTCAAATCAGCCCGGAAATGGTTGGTTTTACTTTTGGCGTTCATAATGGCCGTCAACATATAGAGGTTTTTATGACCGAAGATATGGTTGGTCATCGCCTGGGTGAATTTTCTCCTACCAGGAAATTTCTGCGTCATGGCGGTAAGATACAGAAGGAAATTGAGACAAAAGCTAAAGAGGCAGAAATTGCTGTTGCTAAAGCCGCTAAGGATACATCTGCGGCTACTAGCACCGCTAAGAAATAGGGATAAACATACGAACTTATGCGAATAATGCGAATGAAACTAATGATTACGAATGGACACAAAATGCTAAGAGCGAAGCATTTATTCGCAGCCATTCGTAAATTAGTATAATTCGTAAATTCGTATATTAAATTTCAAATGAAAGCTTTTCTTAAAAATTATCGCCAATCACCACGCAAGGTGCGCCTCGTCGCTACTTTGATTAAAGGGAAAAAAGTGGCTACGGCGTTGCTAGAGTTAGATTTTTTGGCGAAAAAAGCGGCTGGGCCGATCAAGAAATTGATCAATTCAGCCGTTGCCAACGCCAGCGCTAATTTTAATATTCCCCCAGAAGATTTATATATTAAGTCCATCACAGTTAATCAGGGAACCGTAATGAAGCGTCATATTCCCGGTGCTCATGGTCGGGCCTTCCCCATTCAGAAGAAAAGTAGTTATGTTTTGGTGATATTAGATACTAAACCGGTAGATAAACATACGAATAAACGAATGATGCCAATGAAACGAATGGCTACGAATAAAAACAAAAGCAGGAATTCGCATAATTCGTAGATTAGCATAATTCGCATATTCGTATATTAAATTCATCATGACTCACAATGTTCATCCATACGCGCATAGATTAGGAATTATCAGGGACTGGAAGTCTCGCTGGTTTGGCGGTCGCGGCAAATATCAGGAATTTTTAAAAACAGACGTCCTGTTGCGTGAATATTTGGAAAAGCGGTTACGCGGTTTTTATGTAGACGCGATTGAAATGGAGCGCAGTGCCAGTCTTTATCGCATTATTATTAAGACGTCTCGTCCGGGTATGGTCATTGGTAGGAACGGTGAGGGTGCGGTTAAGCTGAAAAACGATGTTATGAAAGAATTGCGCAAGATGAAGGTCTCCTTGCCGAAAGAAATAAAAATTGACATTGAAGAAGTAAAGGATCCGGAAGCCAAAGCGTCCATTGTGGCTTATTCTATTGCTGAAGGATTAGAAAAAAGAATGCCGTTTCGGCGTGTAATTAAGCAGACCCTGGAAAAGGTCATGGCGAGTAAGAGCGCGAAAGGGGTCAAAGTAACGCTAGCCGGCCGATTGGGGGGAGCAGAAATTGCTCGCACGGAAAGTTTGAAACAGGGCCAAATTCCTCTTCAGACTTTACGAGCCGATATTGACTTTGCCAAAGAAAAAGCGTATTTATCATACGGGGTAATTGGTATTAAAGTTTGGATTTACAAAGGAGAAGTGTTCTCCACCCAATCCGCTCAGGGCGGATCAAGTCGAAATGAGAGATAAATTCACCCGCCAAAATTTTCAACAAACATGAATACAATCACCAGAAATCAGAATACATACCGAAATACCGCTTGGAAGCAAGGTCGCTTTATTAATGAAAACTTAGGCGGGTAAATCATGCTTTTACCAAAAAAGGTAAAATTTAGAAAGTGGCAGACGGGTCGCAGTAACCCGAATAAAGTTCGCACCGAAACCCGAGGCACTACTCTCTCCTTCGGCTCTTTTGGTTTGAAGGCCGAAACGGCAGGACGAATTAAATCTAATCAAATTGAAGCGGCTCGCAAAACGATCTCTCGCCATATGGGTAAGAGTGGCAAACTTTGGATTCGTATTTTTCCAGACCGTCCGTTTACTCGCAAGGGGGCAGAGGTGGGAATGGGTAAGGGTAAGGGAGATCCCCAAGGTTATGAGGTGGAGGTAAGACCCGGACGGATGCTGTTTGAAGTAGATGGTTTGGCGGAAGAGGTGGCCAAGGAATCTTTGCGTAAGGCTGGAGCTAAATTGTCGATTAAGACCAAAATAATTAGTAGATAGTATTTTGTAGACAGTAGATAGTATAAATACAAAAAACTTGTCCCGTTAAAAATACCTGCCTGCCGGCAGGCAGGAAAGTACAAATTGTGAGATGAGTCCCGTTAGAGGCAGGCCGCTCCGCCAGCTGGCGGATGGCCGTAGTCACTGCCCTAATGGGCAGGGCGGCCTCTAACGGGATGAGCGGGATAAATTACAAAATAGACAAACAATAATAATTAAGATAAGGTTAGCAAATAAATTTTTAATGGGATGAAAAACCGAGTTAATGACAAAACCGAACAAGGATTGATGAAACTCTTGCAAGATAAAAGAGAAGAGTTGAGATCTTTTCATTTTAGTATGTCTGGCGCCAAGATTAAGAACGTGAAATTGGCCAGAAATACCAGAAAGCAAATTGCCCGTACCCTGACAGCATTGCAGGAAATTAGAAATAAATAATAATTTCCCGTCCCGTTAAAAGTCCCGACCGGCGGGTCGGGACGAATTATTCACCCGGCCAAAATTTTTGCTCCGCAAAAACTTAGGCGGGCAAGCTAGACAAAAGACAAAAAATAAAGTAAGGTTAGCCAATCAATTTTTAATGAAATGAATAAGGAAAATAAAAATAAAATATTGCAAGGCGTGGTGGTGTCCGATAAGATGGATAAAACAGTGGTTGTGGCTGTGGCGCGCTATATAAAACTGCCAAAATACAGTAAGTATGTGTCTCGTGATAAGCGTTACAAAGCTCATGATCCGGAGAACCGTTTCAAGGTGGGCGACAAAGTAGAAATAAAGGAAACCCGACCAATATCAAAGGATAAGAAATTTATAGTAGTATATAAATAATGAAAAACAAGGAATGAAATGACTATGTTTTTCTTACCCTGTTGAGTAAAAATTGCGAAGCAATTTTAAAATCCTAACGGATTTTTACTCAACAGGGTGAAGATTTTCAAATTCACTTCGTTCATAAGAAAATCATTCATGATTCAGCCAAGAACATTAGTACGAATAGCGGATAATACAGGAGCTAAGATTGGCCGCATTTTCAAAGTGCGCGGGGGCTCCAAGAAACGCTATGCCAGAATCGGCGATTTGATCGTGATGTCTATCCAGACGGCTGAGCCGCGCAAGGCAATTAAAAAGAAAGATGTAGTTCAGGCCGTGGTAGTGCGTCAAAGAGCGCCTTTTCGCCGCAAGGATGGTTCTTACTTACGCTTTGATGAAAACGCAGTGGTGATTCTGGAAAAAGATAAAAAAGATCCCCGGGGAGGCAGAATTTTTGGCCCCATTCCGCGCGAGATTACCGAATTGGGTTATCAGAAAATCGCCTCATTAGCGCCAGAAATAGTTTAATAATTACTTGTCCCGTTAAAAATAAAAGTACAAATTGTGAGATGGGCGGGACAAATAGCAAAATAGACAAACGATAATAATTAAAGTAAGGTAAGCATATAAATTTTTAACTGGGATGAATATCAAAAAAGGGGACAATGTTATAGTGAAGACCGGCAAGGATCGCGGCAAAAAGGGTAAAGTACTCAAGACTTTTCCGCTTCTGGATAACGTGGTGATAGAAGGGGTGAACGTACGTAAAAAGAGACAGCGTCCGCGTAAAAGTAATGAAAAAGGCCAGATCTTGGAAATCCCTACTCCGGTTAATGCTTCCAATGTCTCAATTTTTTGCCCGAGTTGTGGGACGGGCCGACGGGTGGGTTTCAAAATAAATAAATCAAAAAAAGTTCGAGTGTGTGTAAAGTGTGCTAAAGAGTTATAGAAAATAAGAAGCCTAGCGACTATATTTTCTTAACCCTGTTGAGTAAAAATTGCGAAGCAATTTTAAAATCCTAACGGATTTTTACTCAATAGGGTGATGATTTTCAAGCTCGCTTCGCTCCTAAGAAAATCTATTATGATCAAAACAACCTTAGAAAAAATTAAAGATGCCGAGAAAGAACTCCAGGAACAGTTGGGGGTGAAGAATGTTAATGCTTTACCGAAAATTGTTAAGGTTGTAGTGAGTTCTGGTACCGGTAAAGCTAAAGACAAAAAACGCAACGACTTGGTAGCGGATCGTCTAGCTAAAATTACCGGCCAAAAACCAACTCCGCGCGGAGCCAAACAGTCCATTGCTACTTTTAAAACCCGCCAAGGCGATATCATCGGTTTCTCGGTTACTTTGCGTGGCCAGCGAATGTATGCCTTTTTGGACCGGTTTATCAATATTGCTATTCCGCGCACGCGCGACTTCAAGGGTTTTGACGAGAAGAGTATTGATGAACTGGGAAACTTAACGCTGGGGTTGAAAGAGCACATCATTTTTCCGGAAACGGCCGATGAAGATATTAAAGATGTTTTTGGTTTGGCGGTGACGATTGTCACGACGGCTAAAAACCGTCCTGTCGCTCTAAAATTCTTTAAAGCTCTTAATTTTCCATTTAAAAAGAGATAGCAAATAGCCGTTAGCCCCGACGCCCGGCTTTCCGTCTAGCCGGGGTCGGGGTCCCGACCAAAAGCGTCGGGACTTTTAACGAACATAAATACAAAACACAAAAACTGCCCTGAGCTTATTGGAGGGGCAGTTTTTTGTTTGACTCGGTAGTGAATTTTGGTATCAGACTTGTCCCCGGCTCCGGCACAATGCCAAAATCCCTGCCTGCTGGCAGGCGGGTACTACCGAGTTTGACATTGCTCATGTTTTTTGCTAGTATTTAAAATAGTTCGTAGTTTAAGTATGTGTGAAAAAACCCTCTAGATTTACCCCCTGGCTAAATCCCGCCGAGCGGGATCGCCCGAACACCAAGTGTTCTAGGGGATAGTATAGACGGGTCGTTTATTTTTAAGAAAAAAATGGCAAAAAAGTCAGTCATCGCTAGATCTAAATTAGCCCCGAAATTCAAGTCACGGGTGATTCGACGCTGTTTTCGGTGTGGGCGTAAGCGTGGTTTTATGCGAGATTTTAATCTTTGCCGTATTTGTTTTCGAGAATTAGCTAACGAGGGCAAGATTCCTGGTATCAAAAAATCTTCCTGGTAGAGATAAACATACGAATATGCGAATAATGCGAATGAAACGAATGGATACGAATGAACTCAAAACACAAAATTGTAAGGTATTTATTCGTAGCCATTCGCCTGCCTACCGCAGGCAGGTAGATTAGCATAATTCGTTAATTCGTATATTAAATTA
>JBBUAE010000005.1:0-5573 GCA_038061005.1 Patescibacteria group bacterium
ACCCTGTTAAGTAACTTTAAATCTTTTGATATGCGCTATACATATGTGTTATTATCTAAGAAAGATAAAAAGTTTTACACAGGGTTTACTAAAGATTTAAAGTTAAGATTTGACCAGCATGATAGTGGCAAAGTCGAAGCCACTTATGATCGCAGACCATTTATTTTAGTTTATTACGAAGCTTGTCTGAACCAAAACGATGCGACTCATCGGGAGAAATACTTAAAAACAACCTATGGTAAAAGATTTATTAGAAATAGGATCAAATCTTACTTAACAGGGTAAATGCAAGATTACAAAAAGGAAATAGAAGAATTAGTGGCCATTGTAGCCAAAGAGGGAGCTTCAGATCTACACCTTACGGTTGGGCGACATCCCACTATTAGAGTAGCTGGCGATTTGCTTCCGATAGTTAAAAAACCGGTTATTACGCCGGAAGACAGTATGGGCCTAGTAATAGAGATTTTAAACGAACAAAACCGTCAAATCTTTTTAGCCAAAAAAGACATCGATTTTTCCTATAGTCCGAACGGAGCGATTCGTTTTCGCGGCAACGCCTTCTTTCAAAAAGGTCTGGTGGGGATTGCGATGCGCCTCATTCCCGAGCATGTTAAAAGCATTCCCGAATTGAATTTACCGGAAAAACTGTATGATTTTGCCCGCAAAAAACAGGGATTTTTCTTGGTGGTTGGCCCGGTCGGACAAGGCAAGTCCACTACTTTGGCCTCGATGATTCAGGTGATTAACCAAGAGCGAGCCGAGCATATCATTACCATTGAAGATCCGATTGAATACATTTTTAAAGGTGACCGCTCTATTATTGACCAGCGCGAAGTGCGTTTTGATACGGAAGATTTTGGCGTGGCGCTCAAATCGCTGTTTCGTGAGGATGTCAATGTGGCCATGATCGGCGAAATGCGCAATTATGAGACGATTTCTTCGGCGGTCACAGCGGCGGAAACCGGTCACCTCATTCTCTCCACTCTCCACACTAACAGCGCTTCACAGACCGTAGACCGCATCATTGACTCTTTTCCAGGGAATCAACAGAAACAAATCCGGGTGCAGCTGGCGGCCTCGTTGCTCGGTATTTTTTCCCAGCGTCTGGTTCCACGTATTTCGGGTGGTTTGATTCCAGCTTACGAGTTGCTGATCAATAATAACGCGGTGGAGAACCTGATCCGCGAAGGCCGAACGGCGGAACTTGATGTGGTCATAGAAACTAGCTCGGAGGGGGGAATGATTGATCTTAATCATTCTTTGTCTGAACTGATCCGGCGTAATGAAATCACGGCTGAAACAGCTTATAAATATTCCATTGATACTAAAGCGCTGGAACGGCTCTTATAGATAAACATACGAATCAACGAATAATGCGAATGAAACGAATGATTACGAATAGACACAAAATTCAAACAGCAGAGCATTTATTCGTAGCCATTCGCCTGCCTGCCGCAGGCAGGTAGATTAGTATAATTCGTATATTCGTATATTTAATTCATGCTTTACAACTACCGAGTGACAACTAAAGAGGGGCAAGAACAAGAAGGGAGCATAGACGCGCCCAGCTCTGATATTGCTATCAGTTCGCTCCAGCGGCGCGGCTTGATTGTTATTAAGCTGGCACCGGTGGGGGAGAAAAAGAGTCTCTTTAACATTCGCCTTTTTGATCGGGTTAAGACCAGTGACATTGTCATCTTGTCCCGCCAGATCGCCACTCTCTTTGAAGCCAAGGTATCAGCCTTGGAAACCTTCCGGCTGCTAGCCAGTGAATCGGAAAATCCCATCCTGCGGCAGGGTTTAACCGACGTTACTGATGACATCAAGGGGGGTATTACTATTTCGGACGCCATGGCTAAACATCCGGACATTTTCTCGGAGTTTTATGTCAGTATGATCCGCTCGGGTGAGGAAGCGGGGAAACTGTCCGAGACCTTCAATTACTTAGCTGATTATTTAGATCGTTCCTACGCTCTGATTTCCAAAGCCAAAAATGCTTTGGTTTATCCAATTTTCGTCATTTGTTCGTTTGCGGTGGTAATGATGATTATGGCCATTTTCGTTATTCCTAGATTAGGAGAAATTCTGGCGGATAGCGGCCAGCAATTGCCGATTTATACCAGGGCTATTTTGGGGATCAGTAATTTTCTTAGCCAATATTGGATCCTTCTTTTGGCTTTAGCCGCGGCTCTTGCTATCTTTTTAGTGCGCTATCTGAACACTCCGGCTGGCCACAAATCACTCTCGGCCTTTAAACTCTCTATCCCTTATGTGAGTAATCTCTATAAAAAGCTCTATCTCTCGCGCATTGCCGATAATTTGAACACGATGATCACGAGCGGCGTCTCGATGGTACGGGCGCTGGAAATCACGGCGGCGGTGGTAGACAATGATATCTATGAGGATATTCTGATTAAAGCTTCCGTGGCGATTAAGGCCGGTGGCTCGGTCTCGGATGTTTTTTCCGCTTATTCGGAAATCCCGCGTATTATGGTGCAGATGATGAAAGTGGGAGAAGAAACTGGTCGTCTGGGCTTTGTTTTGGAAACTTTAGCTAAATTCTACGAGCGGGAAGTGGAAAACGCGGTGGAAACGCTGGTTGGCCTGATTGAACCGATTATGATTGTTGCCCTAGGCTTGGCCGTAGGCGTGCTCTTGGCGGCGGTCTTGGTGCCTATTTACAATGCCGCTTCGGCAATTTAAGTTTGATTTGTATTTCCCCCAGCAGAGCGAGCCCTTGCCTTGGTGGAGACTAGCGAGTGCGACGGCGCGAGCTCGAGGAAAATTTTAGTAAAAATTTATCCGTGCTCCGCCAAGGCAAGGGCGAGCGTCTATTTATCCACAGCCTCATTTTTACCCTTTACTAGATGGTGCTACAATTAACCCAGTTTGCCTTGGGCAATCCAAGTTCACTGATTATTAAAAACAAGTCGAAAAAATTTTATTAGTTTTAATAAAGGCCTGCCCCGTTGCTTTTGTTGGGGAGAGTCGTCAACCCAGCGGCGAGGAGGGCCTCAAATTATAAAAAGTTTAAAGAATATGAAGAAATCTTTAAAAAGCAATCGGGGTTTTACTTTAATTGAACTCTTGGTGGTCATCGCCATCATTGGTATTCTCTCCGGTATTGTCTTGGTGGCTGTTGGCCCGGCTAGCGGTAAGGCCCGCGCGGCTAAAGCCACTTCCGATCTGGCCCAAATGATGACGGCCTTGGAAATGATGTACAACGATGCTTGCCCGACAGGCAGTGTTGGTTCTTATGGTCCCGCAGCTGTGTCGGCCATTCTTCCTGCTGTTGACTACTATTCTCCAGGAAAGCCTATTGATTGTACGGTCCCTGTAACTAATTACATCAAAGGTATGCCCGCAAAACCAACTAATATGGCATACACTCTTACATTTGGTACCGCTGGTCAGATTAGTACATATACTATAAAAGCCACTGGTTTCAAAGTAACTACTGCCTCCTTTGAATGTAGTGGCGGTAGTTGCCTTTGCTACAGTGCTCCTGGGGTAGCAAGTACTAATGGCACAGACTGTGCATCCTCATCGTAAGGAAACCAATGGTTTACGAAGGCCTATGGCAAGGTGTACGGCAAGGTGACACCTTCCACCTTCCACTTTCCGAAAACTAACTAACCACCAAAATCCCGCTTCACCGCGGGATTTTCGTTTTCCTTTTACCTCTCTATTGTCAAGGTCAGACCTTGCCATTCAAAACTTTATAAAGTTTGAGACCCAGCATTTCTTGGGATTTTAATAGGTGGATGGTATAATTTGACCCTGTTGAATAAAAATCCTTTCAGGATTTTAAAATTGCATAGCAATTTTTATTCAACAGGGTGAACCGTTATGCTCTCGCTATTTATGGTTTTTTCTTTCTTATTTGGCCTGACTATTGGCAGTTTTTTGAATGTGGTGATTTTGCGCTATAACTCGGGCCAAGCCATTACCGGCCGGTCTCAATGCTTTTCGTGCGGGAAAATCCTGCGTTGGTATGAACTGGTGCCGATTCTTAGTTTTATCGCCCAAAAAGGCCGGTGTCGCGGTTGCGCCAGTAAAATTTCTTGGCAGTATCTACTGGTGGAGCTATTGACCGGAATTATTTTTGCGCTGATCACCTGGGAATTTTATCCAAACGTTATTTCGATCATTTACTATTGGGTAGTTTTCAGTTTACTGATCGTTATTTTGGTCTATGACTGGAAACATAAAATCATTCTCGATAAATTAGTTTACCCCTTTATGATTTTAGCTTCTCTGCATTGGTTGATTATCGAAGGTAAGATTCTTAGCAATTTCCTTTCCCTAGCGGCCGGCCTCATTATGTTTCTGGCCTTTGGTTCTCTATGGTATTTTTCCAGCGGACGATGGATGGGGCTAGGAGACGCCAAACTGGCTTTTGGTATTGGCGCTCTGCTCGGCCTCTTTAATGCCTTAAATTCCGTCGCTCTCTCTTTTATTATCGGCGCGCTTGCCGGCTTGTCTCTGATTGCCGTCTCCAAACTAAGAAAAAAATTTGGTCTCAAACACCACTTTAATCTCAAAAGTGAACTTCCCTTCGCCCCTTTTCTTGTTTTAGGCTTAATTTTGGTGCTATTTTTCCATATAGCTCTGTTTGCTTTTAATGTTTAAAGCAGCTCGGATATTCCTATGAGGGAACATCTGCAGGAAAATTTGCTTGGTTCCGAGTGCAACGAGGGAAATTTTCCGAAGCCGAATGAGCCCTTCCGCAGGAGAAGGGCGAATGATTCCCGAATAGGAGATATCCAAGCTGCTACTTGTGGATAACTTCCGGGGTTATTCAACCGTCTCCGTGCTATTATTATAAGTGGCGTATTGTTTTTTTAATATGATTAGGACTTCCGCTTTTGGCGCATTTCTTCGTTGCTTCGCTCCTCGTTTGCGCCTCGAACTGCATCCAAATCGTAAGCCCCAATAATTCTATATTGTTTTGTATGAAAAAATTTGCCCCTCTTCATTTTTTAATCGTATCAGCTATTATTTTTGTCGGTTTATTTGTCGTCCTGGCTTTTCCTAACCAAGTTTTAGCCCAAACTCCCTCCAGCACCACTATCCAAGGATATGGTTGGTCGTCAAATATCGGCTGGATTAACTTTGGCGATGGATCGGCCAATTACCCGCGAATAACCGTGGATAGTAATGGGATTCTAAACGGCTATGCTTGGAGTTCCAATGTCGGCTGGATTCAAGCAGCCCCCACCTTAACCGGACTGGCCGGATCGGGTGATAATTTTTCAGCCAAGATTAGCGGTAGTGATTTGAAGGGTTGGATGCGCACCTGCTCGGTTTTTGCGGACGGGGTTTGTGGCACTTCTAATCCACTCGCTTTCAGGCCTAGTTTAGACTTAGGCGGCTGGGATGGCTGGCTCAAAATGAGTAATATAACGCTTGGTCCATCGCAAATTATTGGGGGAATGACTTCTCGCTCAATGTCCGGCTACGCTTGGGGCAGTTTAAACCTTGGCTGGGTTAGTGCCGCTCTTTTGTCTGTAATTGGTCCAACACCAACTCCCACCCCAACACCAACTCCCACCCCAACACCTGGAGCTAAT
>JBBUAE010000006.1:0-17255 GCA_038061005.1 Patescibacteria group bacterium
TTTTCAAATTTATAAAGTGTTTCTTCATCTACAAAAAATAAATCCGGTCCCCCTGCCTGCGTGAAGGCCTCAATCAAGTCATCTTCGTAAGTAGCCGGATCTTTGACGATGTATTGAATCTTTACGGTATCCTTGTTGGCTTCGTTAAAAATCTGAAGAAAAGTTGATAGCTGGTCATTCATCTTGGTCCCCCACAAGGTAACCGTCACGCTATTTTTTTTGAACAATTGAGATCCGCCAGGCAAGATTCCAGCAAACATTAATACCGCAGTCACAGCCACCACTCCTAGGACAATCAACAAGATGAGTTGGAAAGCGCTTTTAGGCATTAGCTTAACATACGAATCAACGAATAATACCTGCCTGCGCAGGCAAGCGAATGATACGAATCACTACGAATGAAGTTTTTCTGATTATATCTCTTATTGTATTTATTTGCAGTCATTCGTCCGCCGTGGCGGATTAGTATAATTTGTATAATTCGTATATGAATCTTATTTTTTAAATATTAGCCCGTAATGATGGTCGCCGACCGGAAAACTTTTCTCATAGGCAAAACCAGCCTGCCCAAAAATCTTTTTAGCCTCCTCGGCCGCCATAATATCTTCCGGTCGCGGCCCCAAGCCACCAAATGATTCAGCCCAATCAATGATCGCCACCTGCCCGCTTGGTTTCAAAATTCTTTTGGTCTCAATCGCCATTTTATAACTGGCCTTGGTCTGGAACAAGACGTTAGATAGTAGGACAAAATCGATTATCTGATCACCAATTTTGGATCCGCCTAAATTTTCAATGTCACCCCACAGTACTTCCAGGTTGGTTAAATGTCTTTCTTTGGCCGTGTTTTTCAAGGTGACCAGTAGATCTTTTTGCACATCTATGGCGTAGACCTTACCATTAGGCCTCACTTGCTCGGCCATCGCCAGTGCGTAAGCGCCGGAACCGGCGCCAAAATCGGCCACAGTCATATCTGGTTTCAAGCCAAAATAATTAACAATGCTTGCCGGATCGGCAAAGGCCATATTGCTCTTTATTTTAGCATTTATCCGCAAAAATTATAATCAAGTTATCCACACAAGAAATTAAAGAACAATCGTCGGTTTACAACAACCTATTTTCTCTAAATTCATCTTTTTTTATAATTTCGGCGGGTTTATTCAAATAAAACATTAGCAAGGGTTATCCACAGTGTGACCGCTCTTGCGTCCCCGAGGCAGAAAGATTAAAATAGGTCAATGGTAAAGAAAAAAGTGACAATCGAAGACCTGGCCATGATGGTCAAAAATGGGTTTGACCATACCGCTTCCAAAGAGGAGCTGGGTGAGTTTCGCCAGGAAGCCAATGAGCGCTTTAAAAAAGTTGATACGCAACTGGGTCGTATAGAAAATATTTTGTTTGCCGCGCACGATCGACGCATTGATAATTTGGAAGATCGCGTGCGCCAAGTCTTGACCGCGTTAAAGATTAAGTGAGTTTTCTAACCCTCTTTTTTCAACCAAAACCGCTTAAGGCGGTTTTTTGTATTTCCCAGCATAGTGAGGCTTTCTATAAACAGGTTAGCGAAGCGATGCTGTCCCCTTCCCGCATTTTCATAATTCGCACGCCTTGGGTTTGACGACCGAGAGTTGGGACTTCGGACAAACTGACACGAATAATTTGTCCCTGTTTGGATATTGCCACCACCTCATTAAATTCATTAGTGATAACTTTACTCGTCATCAGTTCACCGGTCTTTTTGGTCACCTGCGCTGTTTTAATGCCGGAACCGCCGCGGCGCTGGACCTTATATTCTTTCAGTTTGGTTTTTTTGCCAAAACCGTTATAACTCATCACCAAATATGTGCTATCTTTTTTATCCGTATTAATAGCGCAAGCCCCCACCACCACATCACCCTTTTTAAGCTTCATCCCGCAGACGCCGGCCGCTCCCCGCCCCATTTCGCGAATATCTGATTCCTTAAAACGAATGGCTTGGCCATGCTTGGTGGCCATGATAATTTCGTCGCCTTTTTCCACCCAGCAGACGGATAGCAGTTCGTCGGCTTCATGTAATTTAATGGCAATGATGCCGCTTCGGCGCACATCCCTGAAACTTTCGGCCGCTACTTTTTTCGCCACCCCGCCACGCGTCACCATCATTAAAGAAGCCGATTTATCTTTGTAATTTTTCGGTATAGCCAACACCGAAGTAATCTTTTCTTCCGAGGAGACAGACAGGAAATTGGCCGCTGCCTTGCCCCGCGTCGCCCGCTTGCCTTCCGGCACGTCATACATTTTAATTTGATAGGCTTTACCTTTATCAGTGAAGAATAAGAGATCGTCATGCGTATTGGCACTAAGCAAGATGGTGACAAAATCTTCCTCTTTCATATTGAGATCCACTACGCCCACCCCGCCGCGCTTCTGCGCCCGATATTCGGCCGGATCAGTCCGTTTGATATAGCCGCCGGCCGTTACTACCAAAACATTTTCCTTTTCCGGCACCAAATCTTCCACGCTGATTTCCTTGGCTCCATGTTTGATAATTTTAGTTTTGCGTTCGTCACCGTACTTTTCCTTAATCTGGATAAATTCATCTTTAATGATTTTTACCACTTCCTGCGCATCAGCCAAAATGGCTTCTAATTTTTTGATCAAGGCCTGCTTTTCTTTTAGTTCATCCTCCACTTTCTGACGTTCCAGCCCGGCCAGTTTTTGCAGTTTCATTTCCAAAATCGCCGTGGCTTGCGGGTCGGAGAACTTAAAATCTTTCATCAGGGCCGTATGCGCCGTGGTTGCGTTTGTGGATTTTTTGATCGTGCGGATGATTTCATCAATATGATCCAGCGCTTTCTTTAGGCCGAGTAAAATATGTTCGCGTGCCAAAGCCACGTCTAAATCAAACTTCGTGCGTTTGGTAATTACTACTTTGCGGTGACCGATAAATTCGTCCAAGATGGATTCGAGCGGCAAAAGTTTCGGCACACCGTCTACCAGAGCTAGCATATTGAAATGGAACATCGTTTCCAATTCGGTATGTTTATAAATGCTGTTCAAAATTTTCTGCGGATGGATGCCGCTTTTGAGGTCAATCACAATCCGTATATCCTTGGTGGATTCATCGCGAATATCTCTGATGCCTTCTATTTTCTTTTCGCGCACCAAATCGGCAATTTTGACGATTAAGTCGGACTTATTGACCTGATACGGAATGGAACTGATGATAATCTGGAAATTGCCCGCCTTATTTTCCCCAATCTCTGCCTCGCCGCGCAGGAGTACTCCGCCACGACCGGAAGCGTAAGCGTGTCTGATATCTTGTTCGTTATAAATAATGCCGCCAGTCGGAAAGTCGGGACCTTTGATAAATTTGAATAGTTCTTCGTTGGTCGCCGCCGGGTTATCGGCCAGATAAATGAGAGCATCCATTACTTCCGTTAAATTGTGGGGTGGAATTTTGGTCGCCATACCCACCGCGATACCCATCGTGCCGTTTAAGAGCAGATTGGGAATGGTCGTCGGCAAGACCGTCGGCTCTTTCAAACGCCCGTCAAAGTTGGGCGCAAAATCTACCGTGTCTTTTTCAATGTCACACAGTAATTCACTAGAAATGCGCGACATTTTGGCCTCCGTATAGCGATAGGCGGCGGCCGAATCGCCATCAATGGAACCGAAGTTACCCTGACCGGCCACCAAGGGGTAGCGCATAGAAAAATCCTGGGCCAAGCGCACCATCGCATCATAAACCGAAGCATCGCCATGCGGGTGATAATTACCAAGCACATCCCCCACCACCGTCGCCGATTTCTTGTATTTCGCCGAAAATGTCAGGCCGGTTTTGTGCATGGAGTACAAAATGCGACGGTGCACCGGTTTCAAGCCGTCACGAACATCCGGCAGGGCGCGAGCCACGATGACCGACATAGCATAATTCAAATACGACTCACGCATCTCCGACACAATGTCCACCGGTAAAACATTTTTACTACCAATCGGAATGTCGTTGTCTATTTTTTTGTCTTCTTTATCTTTGGGCATCCTATTAGAAGTTTACTTGCTAACCTTTTTACTCTTTTTATCTTTTATTGATAATGTTATTTAACCCACCCATCTACAATTTTCACTTTTACTTCCCTGCCTGCGGCAGGCAGGTAACGGGACAGGTTTTCTATTTTTATCATTGTCTCTGCTGGGGAGCAGAGCTAGAGGCGTCTAAAGCATTACTAGCCGCCGTATTAAAAATTCCCTGTAAATTGGCTTTGGCCTGGTTGATGCCATTCACCATTTTTCTCGTGCTGTTTTCAATTGCTGTCCGAACCTCCTTAACGGGAGTAATAGTCTTAGCAGTAAGATTATCGTCATTATAACCATTCCCTAAAAAACGAAAACTAATCAGCCAAACAAGAACAATCAGGGCGGTAATGGCCAGAGAGGCGAATAGAGCCACTTGTTTTTTATGACCGTCGGGTTTGGTCTTTAATTCTTCAATGAAGTTTAACATACGAATTTACGAATTATGCTAATCTACGAATGGCTACAAATAATGCATTGAAATTTTATGTTTAAGTTCATTCGTATTTACCAGCCAAAATTTTTGCATTAGCAAAAATTTAGGAGGGTGAATTCGTTTCATTCGCCTGCCTACCGCAGGCAGGCATTATTCGTAAATTCGTATGTTTAACTCTTAATGACTACTATCTCCCCCTCCTTGCCCTCCAAATCTTTTTTCTTCAAAGTTAATTTATCCACCGCATTTTCTTTTTCCTCGCCCGCTTCTTTCAAGAAGGTCTCTAGCATGCCGCCGCCACTCCAGAGAATCGGGACGATAATCTTGGCTTCCAAAGAGGCCGCGAGCTTAGAAGCATCTTTAGGTGACAAATATTGGCCGCCGCCGATCGGGATAAATAAAACATCTACTACCCCAATATCTTCGATGATAGCCGGAGCAAGCGTCGCTTGCGCAAGTCCTCCCAAATGACAGAGCCGAATACCCTCAAACGATACGGTATAAATAGTATTAATCTTAGCGGCCGGTCCAACCGACGGAAAACCCTTAATAAACACTCCACCAATTTCGTATTCTCCCGGACCATCAACAACCAAAGCTTCTTTGGAACCAAATGAGGTATTTTCACTCCCATTAAAAACCGGGTCATTCAAACTAATGAGCGCGATATCCGCTCCAAATTTGGAGGCTTTGACATCGTGTTCCCGACTGACTGGATTAAACGCAAAAATAGTCTCTCCCTGCTGGACCTTGACAAACGCTTCACCGTAAAATGTGATAACCATAATGGCCGTATTATATAACTAATACAATATAATTGGTTCGCTCGGTCGTAATAGAAAATTGGTATTTTCTATTTCTCCCTTACTGCCAATTATAGCAAAAAATAAGTCCCTATGCAATCATTTTATAGGGGATAAATAAGCGTTTTTTGCCTGCCCCGTAGTGAACCAGGTTTAATGTCAAGGTCAGACCTTGACAAAATAGGTTGCCCTCCCGAGAATTTTGTGTATAATGCATTCATTATCAGTTCCTGCCAGCGACCGAGCGCAACCGAATACGGAAAAGCGACGGAGGCGGCAGGCCGAGCACTCATCCCCAACATATCAACGAAGGTGGTAAGTTAAGAGGACATCTTAAACTCAACGCTTTTGTAAGTATCTTGAAAATGAGTGCTCGGTAGGCGATTTTTTTGTGCCCCAGTTGAATAAAACCATTTTTGATTCAACGGGGTAAATTAAAAAATTATGACTAAAATCATAAACGACAGCGTCGTAGAAGAAGACGACAAGGAAGAACTTACTGCTACGACTAGTAAATATGCCCATGAACCAAAGAGGATGATGGAAGACATCATCAAAAGCACGCCGGTTCCACCGGAAGCGGGTGTTTTGGTGGAAGGCACAGTCATCGGCAAAGAAAAGATGTCTATCTATGTAGACATTCCGCCTTTTGGTACCGGCATTATCTACGGCCGAGAATATTTAAACGCCAAAGATCTGATTAAGAAGATTAATTTAGGCGATTTAGTCACGGCCAAAATCGTCGAGGCCGAAGGAGAGAAAGGTTACATTGAACTCTCTCTTAAGGAAGCGAAACAGGCTATCGTTTGGAGTGAGGCAGAAAAAGCCATCAAGAGCAAGGAGATCTACGAGTTGCTGGTTAAAGATGCCAACAAAGGAGGCTTAATTATGGAATGGCAGGGATTGGACGGCTTTCTTCCCTCTTCGCAACTTAAACCGGAGCATTATCCGCGTATCCCCGATGGCGATAAAGACCGAATTATGGAGGAACTGAAAAAATTTGTCGGGGCCAAGTTAAGTGTGACGATTATTGGCGCTGATGCTAAAGAGGGCAAACTCATTTTCTCGGAAAAGAACTCCGATCTCAAGTCCAAGCGAGAAATCGTAGAAAAGTATAGCCTAGGAGATGTCATTTTAGGCGAAGTAACCGGAGCGGTGGATTTTGGCATTTTTCTTAAAATTGAAGATGGATTAGAGGGCTTGGTACATATTTCCGAGATTGATTGGGCCCTGGTAGAAAATCCAAAAGAACTCTTTAAGATTGGGGACAAGGTGAAAACCAAAGTAATTGAGATCAAAGACGGCAAAATTTCTCTTTCGCTCAAGGCCTTGAAAGAAAATCCATGGAATGAGGCCTCCAAAAAATATAAAAAGGGCGAAGTGGTCAAGGGAGTAGTCATCAAATACAACAAACATGGTGCGCTGGTCTCTATTGAAGAGGGTGTAGCCGGCTTAGTCCATATTTCTGAATTCCAATCGGAAGAAGATCTGCGCAGTAAATTGGAACTAGGCAAAACTTATACTTTCACTATTAACTTGTTTGAACCGAAGGATCAAAGAATGACTCTGTCCTATGGGGAAAAAAGAGAGGAAACTCCTTTAGAACCAGCCCCGATTGTGGCCTAACATTAAAAACCCCGCCAGCCGGCGGGGTTTTTGCTATTTAAGATAGTTTAATTATTTTAGATTACGAAACTCTTTTTCGTTATTCAAGAGATGTTAGCTAATTGAACAAATTCATGGCTCGTTCCTTCCCTTCTTCCACGATGGTGGCCAGAGCTTCTATCGCCCTTTTAGATACCTTCTTAAAAATTTCCTGGTCGGTCGATTTGAATTTACCCAAGATAAAATTAACAACCTTTTCTTCGCCTTGTGGTTTTTTAACTTTACCGCTTGGAGTACTGGGCGACACCCCTATTTTTATCCTAACGAATTCTTCTGTCTTGATGGCTTTCGTGATGGATTCCACCCCCCGATGACCACCGGTCCCACGATTCCAAACAATTTTCAGCACGCGGAGCGGTAAATCAATGTCGTCATGCACCACCACTAAATTATGCGCCTGTTTAACGCTGGTGATGAGTGGCTTCACGCTCTTACCCGAATTGTTCATAAACGTATCCGGCAAGAGTAAAGTCACGGATTGGGTGCCAATTTTCCCGGTACTTTTTTGCGCCGACAATTTCTGATCAAACTTCCACGCGGAAAAATCATAATCCTTAGAGATTTTTTTATGGAAAGAGTCGACAATCATTCGACCGGTATTATGCCGGCTATCGTCGTATTCCTCCCCGGGATTACCCAAGCCTACGATAAAATATGCCATTTACTCTATTGAGTAAAAAATCTTTTACCCTGTAGAGTAAAATCCTTTAGGATTTAAAATCGCAAGGCGATTTTTACTCAACAGGGTTAATTTTTAAAATTGCCCGACAATTTTTACTCTATAGAGTGAATTATATAACAATATCTATCCTTGCGTCAAAGAGCCATTTGCAGTATTATAATTCAATACTTTCTAATTGTTTGGCTGATTTTTTACCTGTCCCGTTAGAAGCAGGCGTTCAAACTGAAGATGGGGAGAAGTAATTAAAAGATAACTTCACATTAGTTACAAAAAGTAATTAGCACGTAAGCTTCTAACTGGGACCTGTCCCGTTACCTGCCTGCCGCAGGCAGGGAGATAGACGTTGAAATTGAAAATACGCGGGTAAGCGAAGTAATATAAATTAAATAACCAATTAGCTCTATTAGCAAATAAACCCCGATAGAAATTCTATGAACAAAGTATTTACACAAAAACTGAACGAAGGCCGATACACTACCTTTTGCCAAGAGTCGACGGAAGGTAAAATTTCACACGGGGTAAATTTCTAATGGGATGGAGGAAAACAAAACAATAACATCAACCACTCCGACTAAAAACTCAGGCGAACCGAGACAAGATAAGAAAGATTCGTGGTGGGATATCGTCAAGTTTGTCCTCATCACTCTAGCAATAGTCATCCCGATCCGAGCGTTCGTCGCTCAGCCGTTTATTGTCAGCGGTCTTTCCATGTACCCAACTTTCAACAACAGCGATTATCTGATCGTAGACGAACTGTCTTACCACTTGAGGACGCCCGCCCGCGGTGAAGTAATTATTTTTGAATATCCCCTTGATCCGGCCAAATATTTTATTAAGAGAGTTATCGGTCTGCCGGGTGAAATAGTCCGCATTAGCGGCAGTCAAATTAGCATCTCCGCCGATGGCAAAACTTTTAGGTATACCGAATACTATCTCTCTAAAGGGGTCACTACTAATCCCGCTGTCGTACGGACATTAGGCCCAGATGAGTATTTTGTCTTGGGCGACAACCGTAAAGACAGCTTTGATTCCCGCTATTGGGGCGTACTAAACATTAAATATATTAAAGGGCGAGCTTATCTCCGGCTTTTTCCCTTGACGCAAATTGGTTATTTACCAGGTAATTATAATTGGCAAGAAGGGAGTAATGGAGAATAACAATTTTCCATTACGACCGAGTGAACCAATTATCTTTAGTTTATATAATCCTCCCAAATAAGATGATGACCAACAACAAGCCCCAAGATAAAGACTCTAGAGAGGTCAAAAGTCCGACCAGTAGCAAAGATTTATTACTGCAATCACCTAAAGGAATGCGCGATTTAATTGGTGATGATTTTTACCTGTATCAGGGCTTTTTTGAAAAGGCGGCCGAAGTCGCTTTGTATTATGGTTTCAAACCAATTGAGACACCGATTTTGGAAAAGGAGGAGTTGTTTAATCGCGGAGTGGGTGCCGGCACCGATATCGTCGAGAAAGAAATGTATACGCTCAAAACGCGCGGCGGCGATCATCTAACCATGCGGCCGGAAGGCACGGCGGGAGTGATGAGGGCTTATATTGAACACGGAATGCAAACTCTGCCCCAGCCCGTGATGCTCTATTATTACGGGCCATACTTTCGTCACGAAAATCCCCAGCGTGGTCGTTATCGCCAAATGTATCAATTCGGTTTGGAAATCCTCGGTACCGCGAAGAGTATTGCCGATGCGACAATCATCAACTTGTTTATGATTATCCTAACTGAAGCCGGGATGAAAAATCTGACGATCAAAATCAATAGTATTGGTGACGCCGAGTGCCGCCATCTGTATCGCCATGACTTGGTTAATTACTACAAAAAAAATGTCCGCCATATCTGCCCTGATTGCCGCGAGCGACTGAAAGCTAATCCCCTACGCGTTTTGGACTGTAAAGATCCTCACTGCCAAGAGATCAAAAAAGAGGCGCCAGAGTCTATTAGTTATCTATGCTCGGCTTGCAAACAACATTTCAAGGAAGTATTAGAGTATTTGGACAAGCTGGGCATCAACTACGAAATAGACAACACTTTAGTGCGGGGCTTGGATTATTATTCACGCACGGTCTTTGAGATCTATAGCGAGATAGAGATAGAAAAAGAGGATGGAACTAAATCGACCTCTTCGCTGGCTCTCGCCGGTGGCGGACGTTATGACTACTTGGCTAAGTCTCTAGGGGTGAAACGCGAACTGCCGGCTGTCGGCGGGGGCTTAGGTGTGGACAGAATAATAGAAATGCCGGCCTATGCCAAACTCACACCGCGCTTAGTAAAAAAGCCCAGGGCGTTCTTTATTCAACTGTCTTTTGACGCCAAGTTAAAAAGCTTTGAGGTGATTGAGACCCTGCGCAAAGCCCACATTCCCATGACCCATTCTCTGTCTAAAGATTCCTTATCGGTCCAGCTCGGGATGGCGGAACGCATGGGCATTCCTTACACTATTATTCTGGGCCAAAAAGAAGCGCTGGAAGGCACCGTGATCGTCCGCGATATGGACACCCACTCGCAAGACACTATCAAGATTGAAAATTTGGGCGACTACCTAAAAAAGCTCAAAACTACCGCCAGTCCACCGCATAAGTAGGTAGTGTGCCTTAAGCGCTCCTTCTCCCCCTCATCTGTCTCATTTCTTTTGACTTTCAATGAAGCGGGTTCATTCTTTTTTAGAAAGTTGAAGTCCCGCCCTGTACCTTGGCGAAGACTAGGGAGCCTGCCTGCCGACAGGCAGGCGCGACGGCGCGAGCGAGAGGTGAGGAGCGAGTTGGCGCAGCTCCGCAAGACCTTTTGAGATAGTTTGCAAGCAAAGCGAAGCAAATCTATCCAAAAGGTGTACTGCTCCGGTACGGAGGTTTCAGCAGAAAAATATCCGTGCTTCGCTAAAGTACGGGGCGGGGTACACCCTAAAAAAGAATGGCCGAGAGAAATTTGCCAAGATTACCTTTGCATGCTAAACTCTTCCCTATGATAACTACCACCGAAGTAAAAAGAACGGGCAACGAGTCTAATGCCAACCTCCTGCGGCGGTTTTCTAGGCGCGTGCAAAGTTCCGGGGTTTTACGCCGAGCTAAGAGGTTACGATTCGCCTCTCGCCGTAAATCCCCCCTCAAGAAAAAGAATGATGCCTTGAAAAAAATCATCAAAAGAGCCGCGACGGAAAAATTACGTAAGCTCGGCAAAATCAAGGATGTTTACTACAAGAAATCTCACTAAGAAAAAGGTACCGGCGGTACCTTTTTTGAAATTAGCCGACTTTGTACTGGGTAAAAAGTACGAATTATCTTTGGTCTTGGCCGAAGATGTTTTGACTAAAAAACTAAATAGCCAGTACCGCCACCAGAATAAACCGACCAATATTTTGAGTTTTCCCTATGCCAAAAAGATGGGGGAAGTTTTCATTAATTTGAACCAAGCGGAGCAAGAAAGTAAACTTTTTGCGCAAAATTATATGACTCCTAAGAGATACCCAAACCAGACAAGCTCCTCGGCTCGAAAAAGCAACCAGCCAGCTTTGGCTTTTTTCTCGCCCTCCGTCGCTTATAAAAATTATCTGGCTTATTTATTTATCCACGGTTTGTTGCATTTGAAAGGATACGAACATAGTAGTAAAATGGAGAGCGAGGAATGTAAAATATTAAAGCGCTTCAAAAAGAGTCTGTGAATAATCTAAACGCTTTTTATTAAAATAAAAAATGCGTTTGATTGTGAATAGGCTCTAGAGCAATGGCTAGAAATATTGTCACCGGATTAGACATCGGGACCTCCTCTATTAGAGTGATGGTCTGCGAATTTAAGGAGCATGATGAAGCTCCGACTGTTTTGGCGTTGGTAAAAAGAAGCACGCGCGGCCTGCGGCGCGGTTACATCATCAACTTTGATGAAGCATTGGAAAGCTTAAAGGAAGCCATTGGCGATGTGGAGAGAATCGCCAAGATTAAAGTAAAAAAAGTTCTGCTCGGCATTGGTGGAATCACTTTAGAGTCCAAAATAGCCGAGGGTAGCGCGCAGGTCTCCAAAGCCGATTTGGAAATTACCAAAAATGACGTCAAACGGGCGGTGGAAGACAGCGAAAATAATCTGACCGATATGGCTAACCGTCACATTTTGCACCGCCTTCCCATCAGTTTTAAATTGGATGGTAAAAAAGTGCTCGGCCAGCCGGCCGGCTTGAAGGGGTCAAAGCTTGAGGTCAAGACCAACTTTATTACTTATTCCAAATTACACCTAAAAGATTTTGTTTCATTGGTGGAAGAATTGGGTTTGATTATTGACGATATAATTGCCTCACCACTGGCTTCTAGCATTACCATTTTAACCAAACTGCAAAAGGCCTCCGGTTGCGTGCTGGCTAACATTGGTTCCCAAACGGCCACTATTGCCGTGTTTGAAGAAGGCCTGCCTATTTCCGTCCACACTTTCCCCTTGGGTTCGACCGATATCACCAACGACATTGCGTTGGGCTTCAAAATTCCCTTAGAAGAAGCCGAGCGGGTTAAGCGGCGCGAAACCGATCCGGCTGGAGCGAAAAAAAAATTGGATGAAATAATTGAAGCGCGCCTGTCCGACATTTTTGAGTATATAGAAGTCCATCTGAAAAAAATTGGCCGCAGTGGTTTATTGCCCGCCGGTATTGTTATTACCGGTGGCGGTTCTAACATCCAAAATGTTGAGGAAATGGCTAAAGATTATTTTAAGCTGCCCGCGCGTGTCGCCTCGCCCGCCAAAATCCAAGGACAGAATAATCAAACGATTGATCCGTCGTGGTCTGTCGTCTACGGTCTGTGCCTTTACGATTATGAATATGAGGATGGGGAGAAGAGCGGCAGTCACAACCGCGGGGAGCTTTGGAGTAGAGTAGTAAGATGGGTCAAAGAGATCATGCCCTAAAACATCCCGATAGCCATCGGGATGTTCGGGCGAACATTTTGTGCTTAAAATGTTTTAGCCCTAAAAATCACTCGCTTTGACCTTTTGAAAGACACGCATATAACGAATACAATATAAGCTCCTCGGCTATAAAAATCTGCTGATTTTTTGTACTCCTTACAGGAGCAGTACACCTTATTTTGTTTCACCCTGTTAAATAGCTTAAAAATGTTGCAAATAATTTTCTGATGCCAACAAAAAATGAAGTGTTATGTTGTCAATAGGGTAAAATACCCTTATTTTTTAAGCTAAATTTTGACTTTTTCAGGCCAAAATTTATTTAACAGGACAAGTTTGCTTCTTTTTAGTCGTTCTGTTAACATTAGGCGTAAGAAAGGATAGAAGGGACTTTTAATACTGGAATTAGAGTAAGTGCTGATCATAAAATTAGCAAGTAATTTTAGTTTTTCTAATGGAACCTGTCCCGTTAGAAGTAAGGGGACGAAATGTAGATGGGCGGTAAAGTGGAAGGAACAACCAGGGTCAACGGTAAAAAATTATCACAAACAAATAAACTTCTAATGGAATGCCAAAAATTAACCCAGAAATTGAAACATTTGCCAGAATTAAAGTAGTCGGTGTCGGCGGTTCTGGTTCTAATGCCGTCAATCATATGGTGAGTTCGGGCGTCAAGGGCGTGGAATTTATCGCCATGAACACTGACGCTCAACATTTGCACAAATCAGCGGCTGATAAAAAAGTGCATATTGGGAAAAATCTGACCCGCGGTTTAGGCACTGGGATGGATCCGGATTTGGGGCGCCGCGCGGCGGAAGAAAGTTTGGAGGACATTCAAAACATCATCAAGGGAGCAGATATGGTCTTCGTCACCGCCGGCATGGGTGGTGGAACGGGAACCGGCGCCGTGCCAATTATCGCTAAGGTGGCCAAAGAGCAGGGGGTGCTGACTGTGGCCATCGTCACCAGACCGTTTTTCTTTGAAGGCAAGCAACGAGGAGCCATCGCCGATCAAGGGATAGAAGAATTACGCAAAGAAGTAGACGCGGTGATCACTATTCCCAACGACCGCATCCTAAATGTCATTAGTAAAGACACTTCCTGTTCTTCGGCTTTTGCGATGTGCGACGAAATTCTGCGCCAAGCCGTAGAGGGTATATCTAATATCATCACTATCCCGGGAATTATCAACGTGGACTTTGCTGATGTGCGCGCGGTTATGCAAAACGCCGGTTCGGCCTTAATGGGTATCGGCAGCGCTACCGGCGAAAACCGAGCCATTGAAGCCGCCAAAATAGCCATTAATTCCCCCCTGTTAGATCTGTCAATAGATGGGGCCAAAGGGGTGCTCTTTACCATCGCTGGCGGAGCAGATATGACCATGTTTGAAATTCAAGATGCCGCCAAAGTTATTACAGAATCCATCGATGGTGACGCCAAGGTGATTTTTGGCGCTATTAACGACGAAAAACTGAAAAAGAACGAGATCAAGGTAACCGTGATTGCTACTGGTTTTCCGGAAGTATCCAAAAAGAAAAGCGGTGGAATTTTTGGTCTGGAAAATAAAACCACCTCTCCCCTTAGCTCCACACAAGCTACACCGTCTGTCCCCGAATCAACTGCGACTAAAGAAAAAGATGAAGTTCATCCATTTTTTAGCCGTCCATCTATTACTTCGGTATCAAACACGAAAGCCACCATTGAGAAAAAAGAGATGGAGGAAGAACTGGGTGATGAGGACTGGTCTTCTATTCCCGCTTTCTTACGCCGCTCCAAGGGAAAATAATAAGTAAATTTACCTGCCAAAATTTTTGCGGTAGCAAAAACTTAGGCGGGCAAGCAAATATGCGAATTATACCAATCTGCGAATCCGCCGCGGCGGACGAATAAGAATTGCATTTATTAGTAGCCATTCGTTTCATTCGCATTATTCGTTGATCAGTATGTTAAACTAAAACGATGGTTTACGACTTGATAATAATCGGCGGTGGACCAGCCGGAGTAGCAGCTGGAGTTTATGCTGCCCGCAAAAAATTAAAAACCCTTATTGCCACCTACAGTTTTGACGGGCAATCGGTTGTTTCACCGGGTATTGAAAACTGGATCGGCACACCGAACATTTCCGGGACTGACTTATCTAAAGCCCTGAAAGCCCATCTAGATATTTATCGGGGTGAAAATCTAATGATCAAAGAAGGAGTGAGGGTGACTAAAGTGGAAAAAATTGATAGTGGCTTTAGAGTAAATACAGACGATGGCCAATTTTATGAAGCTAAGGCCGTCTTGGTTACCACCGGCTCTAAACGACGTAAGCTAACCATTCCCGGAGCCGCTGAGTACGAAAATAAAGGCATCACTTATTGCGCCAGTTGCGACGGACCGCTGTTTGCCGGCAAAGAGGTGGTGGTGATCGGTGGAGGCAATGCCGGTTTTGAAACGGCCGGTCAATTGCTCGCTTATTGTCCGAGCGTTACTCTAATTGAAAAATTACCGCAATTCCGTGCCGATCAAGTGACGATAGATAAATTGCAGCAAAATCCTAAATTCAAAGCTTTGGCCAACACCGATTTATTGGAAATTAGAGGAGACAAGTTTGTAAGCGGAATGATAATAAAAAATCTAACCACTGGCGAGACTAAAGAATTGCCTGGGCAAGGCGTCTTTGTGGAGATCGGTCACTTACCGGCCACATCTTTTGTTAAAGATTTGGTAGACACCACCCCGGTCGGTTCTATTAAAGTAGACCCGCGTGACCAAAAGACCTCGAAAGAGGGCATCTGGGCGGCCGGCGATTGCACCGACGGGCTTTATCATCAAAATAATATTGCCGCCGGCGATGCCATTAAAGCCCTGGAAGATATCTATAATTATTTGAATCTAAAATAGATAATCCAAAACAGAAGACAAGCGATCCGCCAAGATGGCGGGTTTTTGTTTTGTTGCTAAGCAGGAAAAATTATGGCACAGTATGGATAGATCGTTGTAAAATTTCATCTCGACAGAAGGAGGGACCATATTTATGGTAACCGGTACGACCTTGCTTAAATCACTGGTCAGGAAGAATCCAGGGCGGTGGAGAGAAACTCCAAAAAAAGGAGAGATATTTAGCGAGCTTAATCGCCTTCTCTGGGCCGCCGGACAAGCCGGGCAGGTAGGGTTTATCCTGTCTTTTGATGTTAGTGGTAAACAAATTATCCTTTATCGCGCTCCCGGTCAACAGGGATTATTAAGAGACGAGGCGATTTTCAAAGCCCTGAATTTGTCCATTGGACAGAAAGGGACACGCGTCAATGGGCGCATTCGGCATCACCGCGGCGGGCCGGGTGTTTTTACCAAAGGATTCTTCGTCCCCAGTTTGGAGTTCGGCCTAAATTTACCAAACGTTTGGGTGGCGCTGAAGAATATTAAAGTGGAGCCGACTGACGCAGCTATTCCTTTTCCACGGACACCTCTAGCCGGACACTTCAGGTAATTCCTCCGGGATTTTGTTTCAGGCGCGAACAATTATCGTTCGCGCCTGTTTTTATTACTATCTCGCCCATCTCAAAGCGACATGGCTTCGCTCTCACAAAAGCGAAAAAGAGTGGAGCAGTTCACATCAAATATCGAGCGCTGCGCGCCAGATCTCTGTGGTCTACAATTGACAAAATAAGTATGATGGTGTATCATAATAACAGCAATATACAGTCTGTTTGGGCTATCAGGACTGTAAGTGGCGCCCGTCCTTTGCCCCGCCCAATTGGGTGAAAGCGGATAGGCACTTTTCTTTATGCCTGGCTAAAACCACACAAAAGGAGAAGGACGATGACACACGAATGTACCTGCAAGACTTGCGGTAAATGTTTTCGCTCGCAGAAGATTGACAGTACGATCTGCTACGATTGTGCTTTAAAGCATTTTACCGGTGGCCGGCCTCCGGAGGAAAGCGACTTCAACAGCGCTTCTCTGTGTTCCGGAGAAATGACCGACGAGGAAGTGCGCTGGCTCCAGCAAGATCTGGAGTCTGTCGAGCACGATGACTCTGCCCATTGCGATTACCCCGAGCGGTATGACGACGATGACGATTTCCGATTTCCCTCCATGGGATCATCTCGCTGATCAGTATGGGGACGATGAGTAGAGAGAGAAACCAATCACCACCTTAGACGTGGTGATTTTCTTTTTTGGAGCGCTGCGCGCCAAATTTCTGTGGTCTACACATATTGTGCTCGTCGCCACTCACACAATTGCGCCGACCCCGGCTCGCCCGTTTTTGTTGCTACAAAAACATGGCTCCGCTCTCACACATCTCTAAAAAGACCGCAGCAGTGCGGTCTTTTTTGTATCGTGTGACCCTACCGGGAGTCGAACCCGGATTACCACCGTGAAAGGGTGATGTCCTAACCATTAGACGATAGGGCCAATTTCTTAATTATGTCATCTTTCTTGCATCTGTTCGTTTTCAACTCTTTTTCTCTTGCTCTTGCAATAAAAGCGGTTGAATGCTCTTCTACATATACAAGTTTGAACGGAGCTCGAAATTTTGCAGATCTTACCTCTCCTGCATTGTGTTGCTTTAGTCTTTTCTGCACATCGCCAGCCGAACCAACGTAAAACCAGTCATTCCCCAAGCTTTTTATCATATATACGTAATGCATTTTGGAATGTCCTAACCATTACCTGCCTGCCGGCAGGCAGGGACGATAGGGCCTTAAAACATTTTGCTTTGCAAAATGTTCG
>JBBUAE010000007.1:0-3340 GCA_038061005.1 Patescibacteria group bacterium
GTTCTGTCGCACGCCGGACGAGGGAAAGAAGGTGCTCTCGACGATGAAAGAATTTGGCCTTCAGCAAAGCATCAACGATCTTAAAGTTTATGTGATGTGCGAAATTCCGTCTAATGTCATTCGGGCCGAAGAATTTTTGGATATTTTTGACGGCTTTTCCATTGGGTCCAATGATCTGACCCAGCTCACCGTCGGTTCGGACCGTGACTCCGGCATTGTGGCAGGCATTACCAATGAAAAAGACGGAGCGGTGAAAATTCTGATTGCCGAAGCCATTCGCGCCTGCAAACGCCGAGGGAAATATATTGGCATCTGTGGCCAAGCGCCGTCCGATTATCCCGATTTCCTACGCTTTTTAGTGTCCGAAGGAATTGAAGCTGTGTCGCTTAATCCGGATACGGTCGTGCCGATGATTTTTGAAGTAGCGAAGGAGGAAGCGGCTCAACGAGAAAAAATAGAGAAACAAAACGTCGCTTTACCGGCGAAAAAGTTATAATTAGCCACGAGGGAGCAACAGAAAATAGCAATTTTCGGTTGCGACCGAGTGAACCAATTATATGGTTTTCTGCTATAATATCCGATATGAAGATTATCTATTTTTATAACGAAGAGTGGGAAAAGGATTACATTCAAACCAGATTGACGGGGAATGAGTTTAAGTTTGTGGCCGGACGGCTACAAGATCATCCGGAAATCCATGATGACGGGGCGGAAGCGCTATGCGTCTTTGTCAATTCGGAAGTCAAGGCGGTGCCAATGGATCAATTTCCCAAGCTGAAATTTATCGCGGCGCGCTCTACCGGTTATGACCATATTGATCTGGCCGAAGCGGCCAAGCGGGGGATCAGGGTCTCTAATGTACCTTTTTATGGCGAAAACACGGTAGCGGAATTTGCTTTTGCCTTGCTCCTAACTCTGTCGCGCAAAATTTACGATGCTTATAAGCGGATTGAGCAAGACGGCAATTTTTCTACCGACGGTCTGCGAGGCTTTGACTTAAAAGGCAAAACGATGGGCATTATCGGCGCGGGACGAATTGGTTTGCACACAGCGCGCATGGCCCGTGGTTTCGATATGAAGGTGGTGGCTTATGATAAATTCCACAATGATCAAGTGGCACAAGAGATCGGTTTTAAATATTTGGAACTGGATGATTTATTGGCCCAATCTGATGTTATTTCTCTCCATGCGCCTTATCTACCCGAAACGCACCACATTATTAATTTGAATAATATCGGTAAAATTAAACCAGGCGCGTACCTCATTAACACGGCGCGGGGGGGATTGGTAGATACGGCCGCTCTACTTAAGGGCTTACAAGAGGGGATTTTAGCCGGCGCCGGTTTGGATGTTTTGGAAGAAGAGGGCTACTTTGTAGATGAAATGAAACTGTTGACCGATCCGCATCCGCAGCTAGAAACACTGAAAGTGGTGCTGGCCAATCACTATCTCATTACCCACCCGCGGGTGATTCTTACTCCCCACAACGCCTTCAATACTCAAGAAGCGTTGGAACGAATTTTAAATACGACAATTGAGAATCTAAAAGGTTTTGAAGCCGGTACGCCGGTGAATATCGTAAAAAGCTAATTTTATGAAATATCTACCAAAATAACCTTACAAAATAAGGACTTGTTTATGAACGATTTAAAGCAAAAACTAGAATATAAAAAGAAAAGGCCCTATAAGGACGAAACCTTATAGGGTAGACTTTCCCGTTGGTGATATTATTATCTTATCAAATCAGAAAAAACAGTCAATAGCTCCAAATTATGACCATTCTACACTCCATAATTTTAGGCATCGTTGAAGGTATCACGGAATTTTTGCCGATCTCGTCTACCGGGCATATGATTTTGATGAGCAAACTGCTGGGTATCGCCGAATCGGATTTCGTGAAAAGTTTTGAGATTATCATTCAGCTCGGCGCGATTTTGGCCGTGGTGGTTTTTTACTGGAAAAAAATATGGGATTGGAAGATGATCAAGAAACTGTTCGTCGGTTTTCTTCCCACAGGTATTATTGGTTTGGCACTCTATAAAATCGTTAAGGCCTATCTGCTCGGCAATGAAAAAATCGTGCTCTGGTCGCTGTTTATCGGCGGTGTTGTGCTGATTATCTTTGAACTCTGGCATGAACGGTATTTTTGGAAAATGCGGTTGGCCGATGAAAAAGTGGAAGATGTGAGTTATAAACAGGCGGTCGTAATGGGTTTGTCCCAATCTCTGGCGATTATTCCCGGTGTTTCCCGTTCGGCAGCCACGATCGTCGGCGGTTTGGCGATGGGGCTCTCGCGGAAAACGGTAGTGGAATTTTCTTTCCTGCTCGCGGTGCCAACCATGCTGGCAGCCACCGGGCTAGATTTAGTAAAAAATTACCAGACTTTTTTCGCCTCGGAATTCAATGTCTTGGTCATTGGTTTCCTTGTTTCTTTCGCGGTGGCTCTTTTGTCCATTAAATGGTTGCTCGTTTTCATTCGCCAGCACAATTTTATTCCTTTTGGAATTTATCGGATTATTATCGCGTTAGTATTTTGGTTTACTATCCGGTAACTCCCCATTGGCAGCTAATTAATAATAAGTTAATCTTGTTTTTTAATCTTGAATTAATATAATTAAAAATAAATCAGCACTGATATGAAAAATTCCATTCTCTCTTTTGAAAGCAAGCGCGAACATTACCGGGCTGATGTTACGGTGGTCTGGAGTTTTGATGACCGCTTTTCGCTGGCGTTGCAGGTGCTCTCTGATAAGAAAGGATGGAAAGCCTATGACCTGATCAAGGTGGCCGGTGGCGCTAAAGATTTATGTACCGAAGATGAAACCTGTGGTTCCAGTTTCCTGTTAGATCAAATTAGTAAATCTATCAGACTGCACAATTCGCCGGAAGTTTATTTGATGAATCACTACAACTGCGGCGCTTATGGGCGCAATCAGATGGAGCCAACAGAAGATGAAGATCGCTTCTTTATGAATGAACTTAGGGTGGCCAAAAAGAGAGTAGAAGATCATCTACGCCTCCACGACATTTCTGTTCCGGTCCGCAATCTACTGGTAGATTTTAGAGATATTTACGAAGTCGACTAGTGCTTACCCTTCTTTGTTTGCGGAGCACGGATATTTTTCTGCCCTAGGCCGACAGCGTCAGCCGGGCTAGGCTGAAAAATTCCTCGTGCTCCCTGCCTCGCCGGCAGGCGGGGCGCCAGTCGCGCCTGCCTGCCGGCAGGCAGACTCCCAAGTCTCCGCAAACAAAGAAGGGCTCGCTCTCGTTCGTAAATGGGGGGTAGTTGGCTGGAAAATGCAAAGAACAAATGCCGTTGTAAAATTGGCATTTTTTTGTA
>JBBUAE010000008.1:0-1988 GCA_038061005.1 Patescibacteria group bacterium
TAGGTGAAATAATCTCAGTAACAATCGGCTTTCTTCCTTTGGGCATCTCGTCCAACAAGGTCAGATCCAAGTCACCGTAAATTGTTAGAGCAAGAGTTCTCGGTATCGGGGTGGCGGTCATGCTTAATAAATGGGGAACTTTGATTCGGCCACTTTCTTTCCGGACTAATTTTGACCGTTGCATGACGCCGAAGCGATGCTGCTCATCAATAATCGTGTAAGCCAAATTTTTAAATTTAACTGATTTTTGGATCAGGGCGTGCGTGCCGATAAGAATGGAAATATCGCCATTGGCTACCCATTTCAGGAGCTGGGCGCGGGAAATGTTGGTATGACCGGATGGTTCCAGTTTGGACGGAAATTTGCGACACTCACTGCCGGTGATTAAGCCGACCTGGATGCCCAAATGCGAAAAATATTGAATAAATGATTCAAAATGCTGACGGGCCAAGATCTCCGTCGGCGCCATATAGGCCACCTCAAAGCCGGAACGGACAATGGCGAAAGCGGTGGTGGCGGCCACGGCGGTTTTACCGGAGCCGACATCGCCCTCCAGCAGTCGGGTCATCGGTTTATCAGCGTGAAAGTCCGCCACAATTTGTTTAATGGCTCTGGTCTGGGCACCGGTTGCTTTAAACGGAAAGCGGGCAAGAAATTCTCCCACTTCTTTTTCCGAAACGGAAATTTTAAATGACGGATTGCTCTGATATTCCTGCTTGTCCCGCAATCTCTTAAGCTGGATATAAAAAATTTCTTCAAACGCAAATCGTTTCTGCGCCGCCTTAAAATTGGCTTCTTTTTTCGGCGAGTGAATCCAGATAATCGCGGTCTGCAAACGGGGGAGATGATATCTGTCTAAAATGGCGGCCGGAATAGGGTCGGTTAATTTTTCGTGAAGGCCGCTTTTAAGGATGGTTTGCAGGTGATAATAAAACCAGCCGGAAGACAGCCCGTGCGTCTCCGGATAAACGGGGATCAAAAACAAATCAGGATTAGCGCCATCGCTCCCAAACAGAGAATTTTTGAGCGTGGCCGGAGAAGGCACCTCACGCACATCTGGGTTAGCCAAATATAATTCTTCTTTCCCGCCTGCCGGCGAGGCAGGACGTTTGGTGACCTTGCCGCGAAACTCGCCGAATTTTCCCTCCGGAATTTTCTTGGCCATATAGGCCTGGTGAAACCAGACGGCTTTAATCGCGCCAGTGGCATCCTCAATTAGCGCTTCCGACATGGGAATTCTTTTGCGCCAGGCCCGGCTAATTTTCGCGCCGGAAATTTTACCGTAAATTACCGCCTCTTCTCCCTCCGAGAGATCGGCAATATTTTTGGTCTGGCCGGGTTGTTCGTAACGATTGGGAAAATAAAACAGCAGGTCTTCCACTGTTTCTAGACCAAGACGTTTTAAGGCCGGTTTTTGCAGGGGATTAAGGCGGAAAATTTCCTCCAGTTTTGAATCAAGTCCGATTTTCACCCTTAAATTCTAGCATATCCACCAAATCCAGTATTTTAAGCTCCATTTTAATTATCCACTTTCTGCGCCATTGACATAACTAATGGTATGGTATACAATAAACAAAGAATCATTGCTATTTTCATTATAAACAAGGAAAGGAGGTAAACTTGTGTTTCTCCTGTTAGCACCGCTTTTGGGGCACCGAGTGGGCCGGTGTATCCCAAATAAATCGTTCAGGTTTGCCTGGCGTCACCTAATCTCTCGGGTGTAAGAGAGAGGAAATTGCGCAAGCACTCAAACAGCGATATCGAAAGGGGAAAAGAGATGATCCTGCGCTATGATGGAACAAGCGCCGTCGTGCTGGCGCCCGAACACAAATAAGTCCGCCGGGATGCCGTCTTACTCAATTAACCATCGATAAGGATGGTTCCGCCACCCAGAGGAGATACGGTGACTTTGTCTAACAGAAGTTTTTGTTTGTTTTCTCACCGTGCTCAAGTTGGCGCAGCCCCAATCTTCAAGTTCTCCACGCTTT
>JBBUAE010000009.1:0-8977 GCA_038061005.1 Patescibacteria group bacterium
ACCAAGGGCGACCGAAGCGAAAGCTGAAGTCGCCCTTTCTTTTTGTTTGATTTTTTGATGAATTAAATTCATAATTGAATTGCCGCCAAAGAAAAACTTGAAATTGTCAGCGGTGCGGCTCCGCCGCATTTTCAGGATTTCGCGGGAGGCTTCTCGTCGCCGCAGGCGGCGAAATGCGCCGTGCCCCGTAGTAAGCTTTGCTTTACTACTGGGGTTCGGACTATCTTTAGAATACTGCACAAAACTAAAACAACCACCGATTAGTGGTTGTTTTAGTTTAAAATTTCTATTAGTCGGCCTTGCGACTGTAATGAGCAGTGTTAGATACAAATTTACGCGAACGAACGGGACGAATGGTAGGATTTTTGACCTCAATAATCGGCTGCCCGTCTTTCATCATCACACTAATGACACCGCCACCCTCCACTTTACGCGCGATAATAAACTCGGCCACCAGATTAAGAATGGTGGTTTGAATCAAGCGCTTCAGGGGCCGCGCGCCATATTCCGGACTATAACCAACCTGGCTTAAATGAGTTATTACTTCATTAGAGGTTTCCAGCACGATCCCTTTCCCCGCTAGACGTTTTTTGATGATAGCAATTTGGATGGCCACGATTTCGCGAATAGTCTCCTCCGAGAGGGGCTCAAAAATAATCGTGTCGTCCAAGCGATTTAAGAATTCCGGCCGGAAGTGGTTTTTTAGCGTTTCCATTATTTTGTCTTTGACATCAATAAAACTGGGGGTACCAGCCGAGGCAAAGCCGATCTTCTGGAATTTGTTGATGAATTCACTACCCAAGTTGGAAGTCATAATAATGACCGTGTTCTTGAAATTGACCGTGCGGCCCTTGGAGTCGGTCAGTCGGCCGTTATCCAAAACTTGCAATAAAATGTTGAAGACTTCCGGATGAGCTTTTTCAATTTCATCAAAGAGGAGTACCGAGTAAGGACGGTGGCGAACGATTTCCGTCAGCGATCCCCCTTCTTCGTAACCGACGTAACCAGGCGGTGAACCGATTAGTTTGGACACAGAATATTTTTCCATGTATTCCGACATATCCACGCGAATCAACGCTTTGTCGTCATTGAACATAAAGTTAGCCAGCGTTTTAGCGAGCTCCGTCTTACCCACCCCGGTCGGCCCCAAAAACATAAAGGAACCAATCGGGCGATCCGGATCGGCAATGCCGGCTCGTGAGCGTTTGACCGCTTCAGCGATTTTCTTAATCGCTTCACTCTGACCGCGCACCCGTTTGGCCAGCTCCTCTTCCATCCGATTAAGTTTGGCCGCTTCTTCTTCCAGCATTTTAACCACCGGAATACCTGTCCAGCGCGATACCACACTGGCAATGTCTTCTTCCGTCACCTCTTCTTTCAAAATTTGGCGGGAACTTTGCAGTTTTTTCAGTTTCTGTTCTTTTAGTTTAAGACTTTTTTCCAGCTCGGGAATTTTGCCATAGCGGATTTCTGCCGCCCGCGCCAAATCCGACCGCATTTCTGCTTGATTGACTTCTAGTTTAAGCATTTCTAGTTGTTCTTTAACCAGTCGCAGCTCGCTAATGACCTGTTTTTCATTTTTCCATTTGGTGGCCAGTGCGCCAGTGGAAGCTTTTAGTTCGGAGATTTCTTTGGCAATTTTCTTAATTCGCGCTTTGGCCTCTTTATTTTCTTCGTTGAGGGTTACTTCTTTTTTCAGCGCTTCCCGTTCCACTTCCAAGCTCATTGTTTTGCGCTGGGCATCTTCCAAAGCCGCTGGTTTGTTTTCCAACTGCAGACGCAGAGCGGAAGCCGCCTCATCAATGAGATCAATAGCTTTATCCGGCAAAAAGCGATCGGTAATATAGCGACTACCTAGATTGACCGCGGCGACAATGGCATCGTCCGTAATATGCACCCCGTGATGAATTTCATACCGATCTTTTATTCCTCGTAAAATAGTGACGGCGTCTTCAATACTTGGTTCTTCCACGACCACCGGCTGAAAGCGCCGGGTTAACGCCTGATCTCTCTCAATGTATTTTTGATACTCCTTAAGAGTCGTGGCACCGATCGCTCGCAGTTCACCGCGCGCTAAAGCGGGCTTCAACATATTAGAAGCATCAATGGCTCCTTCGGCCGCGCCGGCGCCAACAATAGCGTGAATTTCATCTATAAATAGGATGATTTTCCTTTCCGCCCGTTCTATTTCTTTAATGATGTTTTTGAGCCGCTCTTCAAATTCGCCACGGTATTTAGTCCCAGCCAACAACAGCCCTAAGTCTAGTGAGACAATCTCCTTATCTCGCAATGATTCCGGCACCTCTCCCTTGGCAATCCGGACAGCCAGCCCTTCGGCGATAGCCGTTTTTCCCACTCCGGCTTCGCCGATTAAAATCGGATTATTTTTCGTGCGCCGAGAAAGAATTTCCATGACTCGTCTAATTTCATTGTCTCGTCCAATAACCGGGTCTAATTTATCTTTTTTAGCCAGTTCAGTCAGGTTTTTAGTATATTTTTCTATCGCCTTGTTTTTGTGGGATCGTTCAAAGCTATCAATCTTGTTGGTCCGTAATTCCTCCACCACGCGAACAGCATTATCTTTGGTGACCCGAAAACGATTCAAAATTTCCGTCGCCTGACTAGGCACTTCTAACAGGGCGAGTAGGATGTGTTCGGTGGAGACGAAATCATCATGCATGGCGCTGGCAATTTTAGCTGCCGAATCAAAGACTGTTACCAATTCAGGAGTCAGATAGATCTGATAAGATGGGGCAGTGACCGCTCCGCTTTCCGGTCCCTCAATCGTATCCAGCAGATAATCGGTTAACATAATAGAATCCACTTCTAATTTATCCAGCATAGCCATTACCATACTTTCTTCCTGCAAAAGCATCGCCACCAACAGGTGAGTAGGATTAACCTGATTTTGACCACGCTCAATAGCCAACTCGTGCGATTTACGGATAGCTTCCTTGGCTTTAGAGGTAAAATTTTGAAACGGGGGCATATGATATTTAGCTATTATCCCTTACTTTGGTGGAGCACGGATATTTTCTTGCTATCCGCCAGCTGGCGGACTCGAGCTCCCTGCCTCGCCGGCAGGCAGGCTCCCTAGTCTCCGCCAAAGTAAGGGATAATAGCTGGGCGGGTGGGAAAGTCGGAGGGAATTCTTCAATTGTTGATTGTCATTTTAGAATTATTTCTTAATACTGTCAATGGCAGCTTTAATTCTTCCAGCCGGCCAGGACTCCCCCACTTGGCCAATAATGCCAATTACTTCAGCCTTAATATTAAGCAGCGGTCCTCCACTATTATCAGCTGTAGCCGCATTGGTCTTGATGATTGAAGTAGAGGTAGCGTGAGGTCGATTTAAACTGGAAATTATGCCGACAGCGACAGTATTGTCCGACAATCCAGAGAGTCCAATACCCACCACCGTCTGACCAATCGTCGCGACCAAATCAGACGAAAGATGGAGTGGAGTAAAGGTGTCGGTGGCCACCCCAGTTTGGCCTGAAATGACACTAGATACGATTGAGACAGCGGAGAGAGCTTTGGCTGTTTTTTGCCCCAGGCGGAAAACGGTAATTGGGGATATTTGACCAACCAAAGATAAATCATAATTATTACCGGCTGTTTCCGCCCGCCAAGTAACGGCGGAAGCATATCCATTATTATCTTCGGCTCCGGCCGGAATAACGGTAGCAATTAGGTCATTTCCAACCGCAAATCCAGTTAAGGTCGCACTAATTTTATCGCCTACCAGTTTGTTTATTCTAACTAAACTAGAGGAGGCGGTATTTACCACCTTCATAATTAAATCTTCTTCCGTCACAATGACGGTGACTTCTTTAGTCACCACTCTTTCCACCGGAGGAGCCGATACGACTCTCTCAATCGTCCGTTCGATCACTTTGTTAATGGTTTGAGAGATGGGCTGGTCTGGCTCTTTAAGCAGACTAACAGTTAAGACGCCTGTAGCAATAGAGGTGACAAAGCTGACCAGAATACATAGTAGGATTAGCTGATTTTTATTCAATTCATCCATTACCTAATATCATATTAGATAATCGGGTTAAAATCAATCCCGTTAGAAGCAAGCCGCCCCAAGGCGGCTGTAGCCGTGCCTTTGGCAGGGCGGCTTCTAACGGGATCAACTGGCCGATTCTGGCGTTTTCAGCCGCTCGTCAACTTTTTTCCAATTAACAACGTGGAAAAAAGCATCAACAAAATCACCTCTTTTATTTTGATATTTCAAATAATACGCATGCTCCCACAGATCAATACCGAGCAGAAGTGGTTTATCTTTAGGCGGCAAACCTTGATTGGCAGTGTTTAAAAATTCTAGCTTTCCATCGGTCCCGGCCGAGAGCCAGGTCCAACCGGAGCCAAACAGAGACAGGGCTTTATCTTTAAAGGCGGTTTTGAAATTATTATAATCTCCCCATTGCTCGTCAATTTGCACTCCCACCGTCGTGCCGGCTGGTAAATTGTTGTCGTCCTTCGGTTTAGCCAAGGTTTTCCACCAAAAATTGTGGTTGAGATAACCACCACCATTATTTACTATGGTGGAACGAATGTCTTCGGGTAATTTAGTGGGGTTATAAATCAAATCTGGGAGCGACTGTTCTTTGAGTTCTACGTATTTCTCTAACGCGACGTTAGTTTTATCAGCATAAGCCTGATGATGGCCCAGATGATGAATTTTCATTGTCGCTTCGTCTAGGTATGGTTCCAGGTCGGCATATTTGTATAGGAGAGATGGTATTTCGTACATAATATTAAGTTTATAAAGTTTTAAAGTCTATAAAGTCAAGGACTGTTTTTGACTTGATGGACTTTATGGGTATTCGACTTTCAACTGGTTATATTTTCACGCTTCTCGCCTTAGCCACAATTTCTTTCAAGGCAACAACCGTGTAATCAATATCCTTTTTGATGGTATCCCGCCCCAACGAAAAACGGATCGTGCTGGCCGCATAATTTTCATTACAGCCTAAGCTTATTATAACATGGGACTCACCCCGAGTGTTAGCGGAGCAGGCACTACCCGCCGAGGATAGGATCCTTCGGTTGTCCAACTCAATCACGAGAAGTTCGGCTGATACTCCTAAAAAAGTAGCACTAACATTGTTGGGTAAACGTTCTCTTAGATCACCGTTAATTTTAACAGCCGTAATGGCTTTTTGTAACTGCTTGATAAAATAGTCGCGCAGAAGCAAGAGCCGAGCTGTTTCTTTGGCTGGAACGCAAAGAGCCAGAGCTTCGGCTAACCCCACCATTGCCGCCACATTTTCCGTACCAGAGCGCCGCCCGCGTTCTTGTCCCCCACCCCAAACGATCGGTAGAAGTGGCGTTCTCCTCTTAACATATAAGACCCCGATCCCTTTTGGTCCATAAATTTTTGAGCTGTTGATGGTCAGTAAATCTACCCCCAGTTTTTCTACCCTAAGAACCAGGAAACGCGGCGTTTGGCAGGCATCGGTATGAAAGATCGGCAAAAGATTTTGGCCATTCTTCTTTTTGTGATCTCTTAATATTTGCCGAATTTTGTTGAGAGGCAGGATGGTACCAATTTCATTATTAGCATACATTACCGAGACAATCGCCGTATCTGATCTAAGCAGTTTCTTAAATTGTTTAAGATTAATTAAACCATCCTTGGTAACCGGAGCAAAAGAAATTTTCCAGCCCTCTTTGGCCAGGGCTCGGCAAGATTCCAGCACGGCCGGATGTTCAATAACGGTAGTTAAAATGTGACCGGGCTCCCTAATGATTTTTTGGAGAAGCAGCGCGCGTGCCACACCAAATAGCGCCAAATTATCCCCTTCCGTACCGCTACCGGTAAAAATAATTTCATCCGGATGCGCTCCCAAAATAGCGGCGATCTTACGCCTAGCTTCTTCTTTGGCCGCTGCCGCTTTTACTCCCAATTTATGAATACTGGAAGGATTGCCATATTCCTCGCTGAAATACGGTAGCATTTTTCGGAGCACGCGCGGATCCACGGGCGTCGCGCTGGCGGTATCCATATTCACCCACCTAAGTTTTTTCAATTTGAACCTATTTATCATAGTAGTTTTACTATTGTTAAGTTTGATTTAATCTATCTTCCCAGCCAGACCAGAAAAAATTTTGGCGGGTTAATTATTTTTTGTCTTGGAGACATTTTTGAGTATCCTTAGATTTTACTGTTTTTTTAAAATTGAGCAACCTTTAGTTAGGGTGGGATGAATAATGTGAAAAGGAAAATAACAATGCAATATTAAACTTTTTTTGCAATATTTTTTATTTTTCATTTTTCACTTTTTATTGCATTCGCTGAAGTTTTACGGTATAATCCAAAGCGTTAGCTATCAACAAGATGAGTATAGATTCCATCATTATTTACGTCCTGATTGCCTGTGTGATTTTTCTCCTGGCCGAGATGATTCGTCTGAACATGCGGCTAAAAAAAGTGCTTTTAGGCAAGAAGGGGCAAGATTTAGAAGAAACTCTAATTGCTTTGGTGCGCGGGATGGAAAATTTGGATGGCCGAAGCACTAAGGCCGAGCAGATCATTATGGAGTTAGATGAGCGCCTTAAGAAAAGCATCCAGAAGGTTCATACCGTCCGGTTTAATCCCTTTCGTGACCAGGGCAGCAATCAGAGTTTTACGACTGCTCTAATGGATGAAAGTGGTGACGGGGTAGTTATTTCCAGTTTGTATTCCCGTGATAAGGTTAGTGTTTATGCCAAACCGCTAAATCATTACGAATCAGAGTACGAACTTTCGGGTGAAGAACGGGAGGCCATTGAGAAAGCGAGGTAGATTTTGGATTAATCAGCTAAGCGAGGCGTGCTCCGGTTCTACATTTTGTCGGAGCACGGATGCCCCGCCCTTTCTTTCCGCCAAACGACCAATGACAGTAAATATTATCTGCTTAAGAGAACATTGGCTGGGCAATCTTTTTCTGTAGGAAGGGCGGGGTTTCTCACTCTCACGTTGTTGCACTCGCTAGTCTCCGCCAAAATGTAAAACCGGATCCAAACCCTTTAAGGAGTGAAATTATGTCTGAGACGATTTTATGACAAAAAAAGAAGGCCACAATATAACAGAGCGACCGCCCGTTATTGCCATAATGGGGCACATTGATCATGGCAAATCTACCCTCTTAGATTATATTAGAAAAACGAATGTGGTGGGAGGAGAAGCTGGTGGTATCACTCAACATCTTAGCGCCTACGAAGTTGTCCACCCTACAGCTCTCGGACAAGAAAAGAAAATTACTTTTTTAGACACACCCGGGCACGAGGCCTTTTCGCGGATGCGTGAGCGCGGCGCTAACATAGCCGACATTGCCGTCTTAATTGTCTCGGCCGAAGAGGGGGTTAAGGCCCAGACTATTGAGGCCTATAAATCTATCACCGAAACGAAAACTCCTTTTATCGTAGCTATTAATAAGGTCGACAAGCCGAATGCCAATCCCGAGCGGGTTAAACAGGAGTTAGCCGACATTGGCATTTACGTGGAAAGTTATGGCGGCAGTGTGCCGGTAGTGCCTATTTCCGCTAAAATCGGCGGGGGCGTACCGGAGTTGCTGGATATGATGCTGTTAGTAGCCGAGTTAGAAGAACTCCAAGGAGAGCCAGATATTCCGGCGACCGGTTATGTCCTAGAGGCCAATCTGGATCCCAAAATCGGAGTCACCTGCACCTTGATAGTTAAGAACGGCACTCTAGAGACTGGTGATTTTGTAGCGATTGGAAAAGATTATGCCAAGGTTAAAAAAATAGAAAACTTTTTAGGGCAAACTGTCTCCGGTGCCACGTTTTCTTCTCCGGTTCGGATTTACGGCTGGGCGCAAATCCCCGCCGTCGGAGCCAAATTCCAAACCTTAAAATCCAAAAAAGATTTAGCAGATTATCTGGATCTTTATAAAGAAGAAAGCCCAACTAATAATCCGGGCCCCGACAATAATAGTCAGAACGATAAGCATTCTGACCGATTGGAAATACCGGTGGCCATTAAGACGGATGTTTATGGATCGCTCGAGGCGGTAATGAAAGAGGTGGCCAAGTTAAATTCGGATAAAGTTATTTTGAAAATTATCCATACCGGCGTGGGGGCTATTACAGAAAATGACGTCAAGACCGCTTCTTCTTCCGGTCGTTCCATCATTTTAGGTTTTCACGTTAAGACCGATCGTGGCGCCACGGATTTAGCGGCCAAATATGGGATTAAAATTGTGACTTTTGATATCATTTATAAATTAAGCGAGTGGTTGGTGGAAGAAATCAAGACCCGTACCCCCAAAGAAAGAGTGGAAGAAATGATGGGGCGAGCCAAGATTTTAAAAATTTTTAATCGAGCCAAAGATAAACAAATCATTGGTGGTCAAGTGATCAAGGGTAAAATTGTTAAAGGAAAAGAGATGGTCATCTATCGGCACGACAGAGAAGTTGGCCGGGGTAAGATTACTGATTTACAAGAGAAAAAAATCAAAACCTCACAAGTGGAAGAAGGGGCGCAATTCGGCGCGGAGATTGATTCTAAAATTATTATTAGTGCCGGCGATCTGATTGAAGTAGTAGAGTCCGTCTTTAAATAAACAACCGGTTTATGCCCACTAAAAAACAAGCCAGGATTATTTCTCTCTTGAAAGAACTGGCCGCGCAATATTTGCATTCGGCTTCTAATGGACAATCCCTCATCACCGTTACCGACTGTACCATCTCTAACAATCTTAAAAAAGCGACTTTCTTTATTACCGTTTATCCGGCCATGAAGGAGGAAGATACTTTGAATTTTGCCAAACGACATCGCGGTAATTTAAGAGAATTCATTAAGGATCATTCCCAGTTAGGTAAGCTGCCATTTTTGGAAATTAAGATAGATGAAGGAGAAAAATATCAACAAAAAATTGAGGAGCTATTACGGAAATAAATAAGGCACGGTGGCGAAGTGGTAACGCAGCGGTCTGCAAAACCGCGATGCGCGGGTTCAATTCCCGCC
>JBBUAE010000010.1:0-3621 GCA_038061005.1 Patescibacteria group bacterium
GTCCACAATCAAAATATGTCCAGAGCAAAACAATTTGTCGAAAAAATTCTAAACCAGGCTGGGATTACCATTAATGGAGTTAAGCCGTGGGACATCCAAGTGAAAGATGAGCGTTTTTATGATCGGGCACTAGCTGGTGGGTCACTGGCGATCGGTGAAGCTTATATGGACGGCTGGTGGGACGCGCCACAGCTTGATGAATTTTTTGCTCGAGTATTGTCAGCAGAATTAGACGAGAAAATTGTTCCTACTGGTACGCTTTGGTGGGAAGTGATGCGAGCTAAAATTTTTAACTACCAGAAAAAATCTCGCGCTTTTGAAATCGGGAAACGCCACTATGACATCGGCAACGATCTCTATCAAGCCATGCTTGATAAGCGGCTGACCTACACGTGTGGCTATTGGAAAAATTTGGAACAAAAACCAGCCAATTTAGACGCGGCTCAGGAAGCAAAACTTGATCTGGTTTGTCGGAAACTCGGGCTAAAAAATGGTGACCTGGTACTCGATATTGGCTGTGGCTGGGGTAGCTTTGCTAAATTTGCGGCGGAAAAATATGGTGCCAAGGTAACGGGTATCACTGTGTCTAAAGAACAAGTGGAACTGGCTCGAGAACTTTGCCAAGGTTTACCAGTAGAAATTAAATTAATCGACTATCGAGAAGTAACCGGAGAATTTGATCATATCGTTTCACTCGGTATGTTTGAACATGTAGGCTATAAAAATTATCGCGAGTATATGAACGTGGTAAGCCGCTGTTTGAAAGATAGCGGTTTATTTCTTCTCCACACTATCGGTGGTAACCAAAGCGCTACCAATCCCGACCAGTGGATTAAGAAATATATTTTCCCTAATTCCATGCTTCCTTCGGTGGCCCAGATCGGTAAAAGTATTGAAAAATTATTTGTGGTGGAAGATTGGCACAATTTTAGTTTTTATTATTATCCCACCCTGATCGCCTGGTTTACCAACTTCGACCGGGCCTGGCCAAAGTTAAAAGAAAAATATGGCGAGAGATTTTATCGCCAATGGAAATATTATCTTCTGGCCTTCGCCGGTAGCTTTAATGCCCGCAAAAATCAATTGTGGCAAATCGTGTTATCAAAAAAAGGTGTGCCGGGCGGATACGAGCCGATCAGATAAATTTAGACACAGATTAAGACTGGTCGGAAGATTGTTTTGCTCCGGCCATATTTTAATGGTGAGATATTCTGAAGGGCAAGTTATCAGCATCCTTGACGCCTTAACAAGAAACACCTAGTATGACAAGCAGTATAATATCGTGATCATTCAGATTCCGGCGTAGAAAGGGAGGATTGGCCATGACCAGTGGCGAGGAAAAACAAGGCCTGATGCCAGATATAGATCGTTCTGGCAGGTTTCCTGACATGTCCAGAGACTATGGACTGAACATTAACTGCCGCAGAGCTTCCTGTAGCCTTAATGACAGCGAGGGTAAATGCGGATTGCCTTCTCATTGCGATATAGGCGAGGATGGGATGTGCAAAGGATATATGCCCAAAGAAATCCCGGGAGAAAAGAAGTGAATTTCTCTAACTCATGCTACCTCATTCTGTTATGAGGTAGCATCTTTTTTACCAGAGCTTAACCAATTCGTATAAAAACGAAGGAAAAAACAATGAGGAGGAAACAGTCGCTGCAACAAATTATTGATAGATTAAAATCAGGCGGGATTGGTGTTTTTCCAACCGACACTTTATACGGCTTAGTTGGCTCGGCTCTCAACCAGAAAACGGTGGAACGAATTTATAAAGTAAGGCAAAGAACGCCCAGCAAGCCCTTGATTGTTTTAATCAGTTCGCTTGAAGATTTAAGGTTGTTTGGAATTAAGCCGGATCGGGAGACACGAAAAATTCTCAACCAATATTGGCCGGGAAAAGTAAGTATTATTTTACCGACTTTATCTAATAAATTGATCTACCTGCATCGTAGAACGAAGACCATCGCCTTTCGCCTGCCAGCTAAAGCGGATCTACGGCGGATACTGAAGAAAACCGGGCCGTTGGTCGCGCCAAGCGCTAATCCGGAAGGGCAACCGCCAGCCAAAAGTATTAAGGAGTCCAAAGCCTATTTTGACGATAGGGTAGATTTTTATCTGGCAGGCAAGAGACAAACGAACTTACCTTCAACTTTAATAAAAATAACTAATGGTCAAGTTAAAATTCTCCGACCAGGAATAGTTAGGGTTAAAATATAACCTGATGTCAAATTATTTCCTTCCCCCGAAAATCTTAAAAGGACGGAAGTTACCGCTGAGTGGTTTTTGACCAAGATTAAGGCCTTGTGCTATGATAAGCCCATTATTAAAGATTAATCTTTTAACCATATGGAGTCAGAAAATACCCCCATGTCTACGGCTAAGGCCATCATTATTGGCGCCATTGTTATCGCCGTGGTGATAGTTGTCGGTTTCTTTTATCAAAATAACTATTGGGATAAGAATTTCACGGAGAAGGTAAAAAGCTCCATCACTGAACTGCAACCTAATCCGGCCAAGATGCGGCCGATCTCTAAAGATGATCACATTTTTGGCGACACTAAAGCGTCGGTAAAATTGGTAGTTTATACTGATTTAGAATGCCCGTACTGCAAAACTTTTCATAATGCCATTCTAGAACTGAAAAACGATTACATCAAAGACGGAAAAATAGCTATTATTTACCGGAATATGCCTCTGGACCAGCTTCATTCTAAGGCGCGTGGCGAGGCAGTGGCGGCCGAATGCGTGGCCAAACTCGGTGGTAATGACAAGTATTGGCAGTTTGTGGACAAGGTGTTTGAAGCCACTCCATCCAACAATGGCCTGGACGCGTCTCTTTTGCCGCAATTTGCCGCTAATCTAGGTCTAGATGCCGCCAAATTTGCCGCTTGTCTGACAGATAAATCCATCGCCGACAAAGTCCAGGCCGATGAACAGAATGCCATTGACATGGGCGGTCAGGGCCCGCCTTTCCCGGTAGTAGTAAAAGATAATAAGGTGTTGGGACCCTTGAATGGCGCCTTACCGGCTGGAGAGCTGCGCAAGCTGGTAGATCAGGTAAATGCGCTGCCGGCATCCGCCCAGCCGTAGAGTAAAAATAATAAGATAATTCAAGTAAAAGAAAAGCCCCGAGCGGATGACAGGAAAACCGCGCGGGGCTTTTTTTGGTGGGCTTTTAGTACCCTAATAATCGCTTCGCTTTTCCGTGCTGGCGAATTTTTTCGTGCGCTTTGGCTTCAATCTGGCGGATGCGTTCGCGCGTCACGCCAAACTCTTTTCCTACTTCTTCCAGCGTGCGCATCACGCCGTCAATTAAGCCGTGGCGCATTTCTAAGATCTTACGCTCTTTGGGGGAAAGGTCATTCAAAATTTCTTCAATCTGATCGCGCAAAATGCGGCGGGACACGTCCTGATCGGGCGGCGGAATTTTATCATCAGCGATAAATTCTCCTAAGGTTGATTTCTCGTCGTCATCATCAGTCGGTTTATCCAAGGAAGCGGTGCTTTGATCAATTTTTTCAATGGTATGAACCTTATCCACTTCAATCCCCATTTCCGTGGCAATTTCCGACGGCAATGGTTCACGACCCAGATCCTGTGACAGACGGCGTACTACTTGT
>JBBUAE010000011.1:0-3945 GCA_038061005.1 Patescibacteria group bacterium
GTCGTCAAGCAAAATGTGGTGCTCTTCGTTGTAGCGCGGCCTGATTTCTTCTTCTGTACCATCTTCATTGATTTTTAGCGCGGGGGCCTCTCCAGCCTGCCCGGCCCGCACAAGTATAACCGGCTGATCATCTTCTCCTTCGTCATTCATTCGGACGGTAGATTCATCTACTACGATTTTAACTTGAGAAAATTCCACCGTACCGGTGTCAAAATCCAGTTTGGCGCGGACAATCTGACCCTTCTTGCCATAGTCTTTTTTATAGGCGGCCGTTAGAGCGTCTTCAATGGCGCCGATAATTTTTTCTTTGGGGATATTGCGTTCTTCCTCCAGTTGTTCCAGCGCGGATCTAAGAGATTTTAAGTCAATCATATTTTTTAGTTAATCTTTATAAGTTCTTTAATTTTAGCACAAAATTATATAAAGCCGATTTTTTGTTTACCCTGTTGAATAAAAATTGCGAAGCAATTTTATCTGCCCGGGGCAGATTACTCGATAGGGTAAAAAAATGCCCGGTTCTGACGAAACGGACTTAACACTTATAATGTACCACGAGACGATTTTTTACGCAAATTGTGAGAAAGAATTAACACTCTGCATTTCCAGTGAAGCGAGATTTAATTATTTTGGAAACTCGCGTAGCTATGGCTAGCATGGCTTCTGCCCTCTGATTTTTGCTCCACTTTTGGGAGCAAGGGCAGAACAGCCAGCGCGGAGCAATGAAAAACAAACTGCTTTGTTTTTCATCCGGTTTGCGTCAGCAAAATGCCTGTTGCCGAACAAGGTGAGGCCGGGCATAGGGAAGCAAATCGCTCGCTGGGCGATTTCCGTGTTCCAAAAGAATTAAACCGAGCGACAGTTATCAACAGATTTGCCTCCATCTTCTCTGGCTAATCTGATATTATTATAAAGTGGCGCTCGCCCTGTTAAATAGGCCTACGGCCTAACTTTGTTTTGCAAAGTTATTTAACAGGGTAAATTTGTTGCCTAGTTTAAAATTTAACAATTACAAGGTCTAATAAATAATTTTTTAATACCAATGCTTAAAAATATAATTAATGTTTTTGCGGCCGTGATAATTGTTTTTTCTTTGGTTGTCTCTGTTGCTTTAGCGGCTTGGACGGCGCCAGTCAGTGTTCCTCCAGCCTGCAACCCGGCTATAGATGGAGAGGGCTGTAATCCCCCACTTAATGTCGGAGCAACGGCCCAAACAAAAACCGGTAGCCTAAATATTTTAGGCAAATTGGGAGTTGGCACGGTGGCACCCGGTTCAGCCTTGGGTATTCTTGGTGGATTAATGGTAGGTTCTGGTGCGGGTTATGCCGCTAATTCTGTTGCGGGTGGAAGCATCAGATTAGATAATGACTTAATATTCGCCGGCGGAGGGACAAATTATATTCAAAATGCAGATATTGGAAATATTGTCTTTAGAAATTGGAATGGGACAGCAAATATTAATTCTTTAGTCCTTCATAATTCTGGCAACGTAGGCATCGGCACGATTTTACCGGCCCAGAAACTTGATGTTAATGGTTCTATTGCCATCCCCACTACGATTGACTCAACTTCTGGTGTTATCTACAAAGGGACGGCTCGGTTCATTCATAATTTTGCTTTGGCTGGGACTAATGGGTTTAACACTTTCGTTGGCCTAAACGCCGGGAACTTTACTATGACTGGTAGTACGATGGGTCAAGGAAGTTCCAACTCCGCCCTGGGAGTGAATGCCCTCCAAGCCAACACCACTGGCTACCAGAACTCAGCAGTGGGAGGGAATGCTCTCTTCTCCAACACCACTGGCGGCTACAACTCCGCCCTGGGATTGCAAGCCCTCTACTCCAACACTACCGGCTACAACAACACAGCCATGGGAGGGAGTACTCTTTCCTACAACACCGCCGGCTACAACAACACAGCCGTGGGAGGGAATGCTGGTGGAGCAATCACCACTGGAAATTCCAATACCTTTTTAGGTTATAATGCCGGTGGTCTTTTTGGTTCACAGCCACAGAAAGTAGACGCGGTAAATAGTACGGCTCTGGGAAATAATACTTACACCACAGCGGATAATCAAATGATCTATGGGGATACGAACATCGCTCAACATCTTTTCCAGGCGGGCAACGTAGGCATCGGAACCTTGGCCCCCGCCGCAAAACTGGATGTCAACGGCAAAGCTAAAGTAGGTAGCTTGCAAATTCCAACCGGCGCGACGGCGGGGAAAGTTCTCACCTCCGATGCCGCCGGTAATGCCACTTGGCAGCCTGCGACTTCTCCCAGCACCAGTTATTGGGGTCCCACCGCACTTGTTAATCCTCTAGATGCCGCTCAAGGGAAAAGACCGATTATAAATATGAACTCTGACCAAGTGGTAATCTCCGGTAAGGGTATGGGCGGCGATGGGTCTCCCGCTAATCCAACATCGCCTGTGCTTAAAGTTATAGATCCGACTTACGGTAATTATGCCGCCTTCGCCAGTAACGGCAGCGGCGCGGAATTCTACGGCCGAGGCAATGTCTTCTACGCCCATTCCGATCAGCCTGCCGCTGTCGGCATTGTTGGGTTAGTGTACAAAGATAACTTCACCGATCTAGGTGAAACTTATGGGGCTAAACTGATTTCGGGGAAAGTCGGTTCTTATAATAAAGGAAAGCTGGGTCTCTATGCGACGGATATGAATCACGCCACGGCCCCAAGTCTGGCCGGACGCGACAACCAAATTCCGCAAGCGGTTCTCAATGATGTTAACAGAGGAAATCAATACGCTGGCTGGTTTGACGGGGATGTAAATGTTAATGGCGACATCACGGCTAATAGTGTTGGGATCGGAATCAGTGCTCCACACGCCAAACTAGAAGTAAACGGCCTCGGCGATAACAATGTTGATATTAAGGTTAATGGTCGGATTCAAACCGGAGGTAGCACTGGTCTCGGTGGCGTCTGGCTCGCGAGCGACTATTCGGGTTTTGTCGGGAATAATGCTGGTAATATTGGTTTTTGGACCGCTGGTTCTGGCTGGAACGCTTTCCAAATCAATAAAACAACCGGCAACATCGGCATCGGCACGAATAATCCTACCGGTCGCCTGCAACTCAATGGCGGTAATACTGTTTCCCGATTCAATCAGTGGACAAATGATACTTTTCTAACAATGAATGACAGTGTGGGGATAGCTCTCTTAGGTTCGACGGCCGGCATCCCATTTGTGGGCAGTCAATCAAACACCGACTTCACGATTAGAGCCGCTAATAGCGAGAAGGTGCGGGTTACCACGGCTGGCAATGTCGGTATTGGCACGACTAATCCGATGGCTAATTTGGATGTGGCGGGAACTGCCAGGATAAGAGGAAAAATTGATTTTGATGGCCAAATGTTTATTCTTGGTCAAGATTCTATTTGGAGAAGTAGTTGGATTGGTATAGCTACAAATGTCAGTCCAGATGGTAAACGTTGGTTACACATTGGTGGAGAACAAGATAGCGTTTGGAATGGGATAAGTACTGATGGGGACAGAAGGATCGCTTTTTATGCGGATCGAAATTATTTTACCGGCAGTGTTGGCATCGGGACATTGACTCCAACCGCTAAACTGGATGTGGCCGGAACTGCCAAGATAACCGGTCTGCAAATACCAACCGGTGCCGGTCTAAACAAAGTTCTCACCTCCGATGCCACCGGTAACGCCACCTGGCAGCCGTCTGTAACCGCCCCGCATCTTGCGAGCGGCAACTGCAAACCGGGAGCCAATAGATCCTGCGTGATCAATCTGGCTACGTTCGGTTTTGTCTCGAACAAGCCGATTAATGTGGTGGTCGGCATTACCGCCGGCGACGGTTCCGATCACTTCCATGGTTCAGTTTCCTACACAGTGAGCGGTACGACCTTGACGGTGAATATCAAAACCGAAGATATCGCTACTAATTGGCTGGCGATGCAGCTCTAAGA
>JBBUAE010000012.1:0-21999 GCA_038061005.1 Patescibacteria group bacterium
GCAATTCTTAAAAAACTTCACTCCAAAAGTACCGTGAGCAGTTAAAAAATACGGCCGGCCGGAAATTCCGGACAGAAAACTGGCAATTGGTGCGTAGGATTCAACCAAACAATGAATCGCGTCAATGGCGGCCAAGTTTACTTGTTTTTTAATCAGCCAAGCATAATAAAAACATAGCCAGAAATTTTTTTTATCGCTAAGCGGAGACGGTAAGACATTGATCCGAGACGTTTGGGGGTTAATGTCATTGGCACTTTTTTTGGCGCAAACCAAAAATACTTCGTGGCCCTGCTTCACCAAGCCCGTTAATATCTCTTGGGAATATCGGCCCCAGCCGGAAGTTGGTTCTACACTGTTGGTTATTATCAGGATTTTCATAGTGGTAACTGTATCATATTTTGAGATCCTTGGGAGCATTTACTGGCTTGATCATCGCATACACCGCGAATCGGCCAAACAGACCCCGAAAAGCCAGAAACGGGAAATTTTTTTTATTGATCTGCGGCTGTTTGGTTACATCAACAACAAAATAATCAAGGCGGTAGCGGATTAACTCATCATAGAGGTCTTGGCTAAGATCCTCGACGTATTGCCGTTCTATGTCTTTCTTCACCGAAACAAACCACTGGTCAATTTCTTTTTTATTCCCGATTTTGGCGAGCCATTTATCTCGGCAGCAAAACATATCATTCCAATCCCGGAAAAAATACGCTTGCGCCCAAAACCGGTTGGCGTCCAGATGCTTGTCCACCGCCGCCGGCGCGATACCGCGCAAGCGCAGGTTAACCAAGAAATTGTGCATCACTCGATCGGCCGGAACGCCGTTATAGATGTAAAACGAATGGTAAACGTTACAACTTGTCAGCCCGGGAATGAACCGATTGATCTCATTGCCGTAATCGGAACTGACGTAAACGACGCAATCGGGCGGCGCGTTTGCGTTAAGATAATTAATCACGCCGGCAAATGATTGCAAATCGGCGTATTGCGGTATCACCGACGGCACAGCCGAAAGCAGACGCCAACCAGAGATCGCCGAGATAGTAAAGATCAAAGATATCATTACCCACCACAGAATCTTCACCCGAAATCGCATTATATTGTGCAGAAAGACAACGGCCACCGCTATATTAAGCGGCGTGGTGAATTGGACAAAATGCTGCGGCGAAACAGTTCGGCCGGTAATAATTTGCTGGCTATAGACGATGACACTGGCTAGCACCGTGGCGAGCGAGAACCACCACCACCGTTTTTCTTCCTCGCCGGCTTTATCTTGTCTAAAATAGACGGCAAGAAAAAGGAGGACAGCGGCAAGGGTAATGATCGAAATCATATTTAAGGTCGGCACATGGGTTAAAAACATCCCCGATTTGCGCGGATCGCTGGCCAAAAATCCGCCCCCCATGGCCAAAAAGACGCTGGAAAAATAGGCGGCATTAAAAACCAACATGGTGACAGCGGGAATTAAAGCCCGGACGAAAAGCGGCCAATTTCTCCGCCAGGCAAAATAAACTCCAACCAAAACAGAGATAGTCAATCCCAGCGCCAGTGAAAAAATGTAGCCGGACATGACGGCCAGAATCAGAGCGGAAATAACGAGCGACAGATAACGGTCTTTTTTGTTTACAGCGCGTAGAAACAGCCACAAAAAAGCAAATAGGAGTATCGCTCCGGTAATCGGATTAACCAGCCGATCCCAAACCAAAGTTTCCTGCCAATTTCCCCCGCGTATTAAATAAGAGATGAAACCGCGGTAATCGACAAGGTTGTAGCCGATAACGATAAGGAACGATCCGGCGATGGCCGATATCTTTGCTCCGGCATCACGGCGATTCAACAGTGAAAAAATGAGCAGGTAGACCAAGAAAAAAAGAAACGCCGGGTAGAAAAATCGGCTTAAAAAAATTATGGCAGACAAAGACAGTCCAGTTAATTTCATCGGCAAGACGTAAAATAACAATTCCCCGCTTGGAGGCATCAGAGCTATAGAATTTTTATATTCATAAAGTACCGGCGAGGAGACGCTTGGGTGGCCGTCAAGAATTTCATTTATTCGGCTAAGATATTCGCCTTCCGAATCATGAACGAGGTAGGGAATGCCCAGGTCGGCCGAACCAAGGGCTTCCCGGGCAATAACCTGCGGTAATCCAGCGATACAACCGGCAATCAGCGCCATAAATATGGCGTAGCGATGATAGGACAAAAAGCGTAGAAAGGCCTGATAGATTAAGACCATGATATTTTTTATTTTCCCCATATAATATTTTGAACTACAAAACTTATTTGACTTCCCTCTTTTAGCGAGCGCTTCCTTAGCTTGCGGAGACTAGCGAGCCTGTCTGCCGCCAGGCAGGCGCGACTGGCGCCCCGCCTGCCGGCGAGGCAGGGAGCTCGAGTCCGCCAGCTGGCGGATAGCAAGAAAATATCCGTGCTCCGCAAGCTAAGGAAGGACGAGCGTCTTATAGATAACAAAACGGTTATTCTGCCAAACCTCTTTTGCCCCCGGCAGGGCTTTAAAATAATTATCTTCGCCTTTGCCTTTATCCGCGATAAGATAAGAGACGTGGTATTTCTTTATTACAGCCGATATGTCTCCTTTTAGTTCAGCCTGCCGTCTAACCAAAGAATCAAGCTTCGCGTTCCCAACCCAGTCACGAAAGGTTTTGCCAGATTCACACTGGCTGCCGACCAAGCAACGTAACTCTTTTTTATGCCAATAATCCAGATAGCGCCACCAGGAGCCAGCTCCTTCAAACTCCCGATAGTGCTCAAAAATTTCATCGGCCGTGGACGTTCCGATTCGCGAAGCCAGGAACCGATCTTCAACTTCTTTCGTCGGCATCAAATGTAATCCGCCGGCTCCCGCCCAAAAAACATAGTGCTTAGTCAGAATCGGGATATACCTGCTTATTTGTTCGTCCGCCCAGACGACAACTGGGGATGTTTCCTGCTGATTGAGCCAGTTAAGCGGAGCGGCATATTCTTGGATGGTAACAGCATCCGCAGACTCTATCTTCTGAAATGGCAAAGAGCGCGTGAGATTGACTGCTAAAAAGCCGAGACACGCTAATGACAATAATCCGATAATAATTATTTTTAGCCAAGACAGTTTCAATAATTCTTTTTTGGATTGGTATAATTTCCACAAAAAAATGGGGAAAAATAAAGCCAGCCAAAGCGTAATAAATCGTCCGGTATGTTGAGCCGTTTCCAGTTCTTGGCCGGTAAAGATATTGCTAACTGACATCACTAATAAGCCCAAACCAGAATAGATTGCGGCCAAAGAAATAGGATCATTAGTGATTGAAGCCGCCGGCTTGAACCAGCGGTGAAAGAAGACATACAAGACAATCAACAAGAGCGTCCACCGGCCATATTGGTAAGCGTATAAAGTCGGCCAATGTGACAGTACCAAACCAATGCGACCGATAGTTTCCCAATAAAATGGTGCTTGTATTTGGTACATTGTATAGACAATTACCGGCAAGGAAAAAACTCCAATGCCGACCGTCGTCAATAAAAGTATTTTAACTTCCGACCATTTTTTTTGCACCAGCAGGTGGAGAAAAACAAAGCCGAGGGTCAAAAGAACAATTTGCCAGAGATAGGGATAGATATAAAAAGGCAGGACGCTCGCCAAAATAAGGAAAAAAACCGAACGCCGACTAGATGGATTCCGCAACCAAACAAGAAGTGCCAAGATAAAAAGAAGGGAAAACGGAAAAACTTCCTGCATGACAACCGGCCGCAAGATTACCCAATACGTTTCACCATACGCCATAAAGGCCAGGACAGCTGAATACGGCGGCGGCAAGTCGGCCGCGCGAGCCACCAGATAAGCAAGCAAAACAAACAAAAGCGACCAGAACATAAAATTAAAGACGATCGCCAGATCAAAAGGTAGACCTAAAATAAGGGGGACAACTGCCAACCAATCGGGAACAAAAAAAGCCACCGATCGGGCATCGCGATATTCCATAAAATACGGATTACCAAGAAACAGATGACCATCAATTACCTCTTTTATCCGCGCGTAATAATAGAGATCATCGTCTATGTATGAAGGAGGGACGCCGTTCCATTTTTCTCTTACCTTAAAAGCGGTTTGTACTACCGGCACCAGCGACAAAAGAATCGTCGCTAGAAATAATCCACCGAGAGATATTCGTGTTATATTTTTTGTATTCATTTTTTTCGCGCCAGTATAAACATATTATCTCGAAGATTGAGCGGGATCGCCAGTCTAGCGATGGTGGGATGTTTGGTCAGATAAGAGAGAACCATCGCCCAGCCATAAAACTTTTGCCAGCGATAAAGCGTATGAACGATATATTCAAGTGTAAATCGTTTGCCTACACAACCAGTTTCCACAACGTCAAAACCATTCTTCTTCAGAAGTCCCTGCAGACTCGGACGATTAAAATAATGGATATGTTCGGGAGGAACCAGCAGATGCCAATGCCCGCCCATGATTTTAGCAAACAAGCTGCCCGAATCCGGTGTATTGATCGCCAACAGACCGCCCGGTTTAAGCAGTGAGGCCGCTTTTTTTATATCAGAAATCGGATCAGGGAAGTGTTCAATCACATCCCACATAGTGATGAGATCAAAAGACTGCGCGGAAAAAGAAGTTGCAGACAATGACCCTGTCTCAATGTGCAATCCGCGACTTCTACCGAGTTCCGCGGCATACGCGGAGATTTCCACACCGCTAGTTTCCCAGCCGCGGTTGGCCGCAATACGCATAAAAAAACCGGTGGCCGCGCCGATATCAAGCAACCGTCCAGCGGCACCGCGCATTTTTTCAAACCGAATCAGATGCCGTTCAAAAGTTCCGGTCATGGCCTGCTTGTCGACATCGTAATCCACGTAACCAAAGCCTTTGCCCGCTCCGGAAAAATATTCTTGGCCGTACACGGCTTCGATGGCCGCTACCGAAGGAACCGGGAACATTGAGAGAGTGCGGCAAATATCGCAGCGGTATACGATACAGTTGTTTTTCTTCGCGTAAAAAGAATGTGTCGCCTCACCGCACACCGCGCACGGCTGGCTTATTTTTTTATTATCATTTTCCATGGCGCAATAACCCCTTCCCCAATAATATGGTTTGACAGCTTTGATTCGCCGCCGCGCCGATTCTTAAATAAAATTGGCACCTCTTTGAATCGCGCGCCGGCTTTAAATAATTTATACTTGAGCTCCATAATAAAAGCATAACCGGAAAGATCAAAGCTGTTAAAACTAATCTGACTCAAGATCTCCGTTCTAATCAAATTAAAACCTCCGGTACAGTCATTGATCGGCAAATGGGTGATTAACCGGCAATAGAGATTGCCAAATTTAGACAAAACTTTCCGCCACCACTCCCATCCCTCGGTTCTTCCCCCCGCGGTGTAGCGGGAACCAACAATCACATCATATTTGCCTGTTTTTGTTAACCGAATCATCTCCGGAATGTATTTGGGATCGTGAGAAAAATCTGAGTCCATCATCAATAGCCAATTATATTTTTGGGCCGTTAATACTCGGATAAAAGCGTCAACGTAGGCCTTGCCGAGGCCCTCTTTGCCAGCCCGCCGGTAAAGACCGAGCTGCGGGTGTTCCTCCATTAGAGCCGTTACTATCCCACTCGTGCCATCGGGAGAGTTATCATCGACAACCAAAATATCGGTGTGGGAAACATATTTATCCAGCTCCTTAATAATACCGGAAATATTGGCCGCTTCGTTGTAGGTCGGCAAAATAATAATAACATCGTTGGCCATAAGCAGTGAAATTACTTGTTAAAAATGAGAATTTTATATAAATAGTAATTCGCGACGGAAATGAGTATTTTCACTATAATCTGCGAGTAAATATACCAGATTCCGAGCCAGTCCACAAAAGTAAACATAGCCAAGCCGTTCATAAAAAAATTTATGACAGTTAAAACAGTATACAGAATGAACTGATGGTACGAAGCCTTCTCTCCTCCCGGAAAAACCCAGTCGCGGTAGATGAAAAAACTGGCAAAAAACGCCATAGTAAAAGATAATTGGGCAGCAAATAAATACCACAGATGGAAAAGACCGGAAAAAACATAGAGTAAACCGACTTGTAGCAACGTTATGGCAACACCTCCGATCAGAAATTTGATCAGCCGGTCGTATTGTTTTATATAGAGCTGAATGAGATGGTAATATTTCATAATTCAGGTTTTTTATCTTCCCGTCTGGCCGCCGCCAGAATTGAAGTCCCCAGATAATGTGGTGGTAAAATAAAATAATCAAACGCAAAAAAGCCAGCGAGAATTTTATGTAAGAGAGTGATCGCCCCAACCGGAGGGATTATCTTAGTCTGTCTTTTCCCGAACACTTGAAGCAATAACCGCGCTGGTAAATATAAAGTGTGGAAAAAATAGCTGGCTCGTAGCGATTGCCAGCCGCCTTGGCGCATTGATTGTCTAAGCTGGGCTAGAGCGTAACGACGATAATGCCCATTAAAAACATCGTAATTTGACCATAGTTCTTGCCGAGCTGGAACGGTTATTATCAAGTACTCGGCATTGGGGAAACTCTGCCGCACACGCTTCAAAAAGCTGGCGTCATCAGGAAGATGCTCAATGACATCTAATAGCAATACCACTTCGATAGATAAGGAAAAATTTTTATCAAGAGACGAAAATTCTATCCCTGAATGAATGTACGGAGTAACGCTCGGAAGAGGTTCAACCGACGCTAATTCCACACCATGGCAGTCAAAACCCGCTTGACGTAAAAAATCCACCACTACTCCCCGTCCACAGCCGATTTCCAGCAATCGCCTGGAGTGCAAATCTAATCGTTTTAGCTCCTTTTTAATAATCAGATTGCGCGCCAAAGTCCAATAATGCCTCTCAATACCCGGCGGATAGATAGCTAAAAATTGTTCCGGCTTAAATTCAGTCTGAGACATACAAAGAAGAGCTTAGATGATTTTATCAATAATATATCGCGGCCGGCGTTTTACTTCTTGATAAATTTTCCCTAAATATTCGCCAATAACGCCAATCGCCAGTAACTGGATGCCGCCCAGCAAATAAAGCGGCAAGACAATAGACGACCAACCCGGAACGACTCGTAAATAAAAGCGGGAAAAGATAACATAAAAAGAGAGGGCGATGCTGACACCAAACACCACAAAACCGACTATCGTCACTAAGCGTAGCGGTTTAACTGAAAGTGACGTCACCCCCTCCCAAGCAAAAGCTAACATTTTTGCCAATGAATATTTAGAATTGCCAGCGATCCGCTCCAGGCGATCATATTTAACTTTGGCCGTCTTAAAACCCATGAGCGGGAAAATGCCGCGTAGAAAAAGATTTTCTTCGCCATATTCTTTAAGCGCTAGAATCACCCGCTGACTAGTCAGTCGATAATCGGCATGGTTGTAAATGATATTAGCTCCCAGCAGGAGCATGATCTGGTAAAAAAGCAGCGCGGAATATTTTTTAAAGCGGGTGTCGCGATCGCGTTTATTACGCACACCATAGACAATTTCATATCCAACCTGATACTCTCTAACCATCTTAGGAATCGCCGCGACATCGTCCTGTAAATCGGCATCGATAGAAATCAGGGCATTGGCATATTCATTGAAAGTATACAGACCGGCGAGTAGGGCGTTTTGGTGGCCGCAATTTCCGGCCAGTTTAATGGCTTTAATCTGCCCGTTGTGTTGCTTAATTTCTTCTATTAAATGCCAGGTTTGGTCGCGGCTGCCGTCATCAACAAAACCGAGAAAACTTAGGGGGGATATTGTACCCTCTACACTAAGGTCATTTAACACCGTCAACAGCACTTTAGCCGTCTCCCTAATAACCGCTTCTTCGTTGTAACACGGGACAATTATCCCGATAATCGGTTCCTCGATTTTTTCCATATACGCAGCAGTATAGCTCATTTTTGGCCGTAAATATAGTTCTAAATTAACTCCTCTTCACCAGCGATTCTTTGATTTTAACCATGATATTTCTGGCTCTGGCGTCCCAGGTAAATTTCCCAATCTCCGACAGGGCTTGGTTCGCAATGGATGTCGCTAGAGCTGGATTGGTTGCGACTTTAGCAATGGCTAGAGCCAGGCTCTGGGGATCGTCGGGGGTAAAAAAAACACAGTTTGCTTCATTAAGAATTTCCCGTAGCGAGGGGAGGTCGGACGCCACAATCGGCCGGCCGCTGGCCATATATTCAAAGAGTTTAAGCGGCGAAGTATAGAGGGATGAAATATCTTGCTTGGCCGAATTAGGCAAGACTAAAACATCAGCGGCAGATAGATAAGCGGGCACTTCTTTGTTCGGCCGGTAACCCATGATCAAGGCATTGTCTTTGTCGCCGACAATACTTTTAATTCTTTTTAAGTCCTCATTTTTGGTGCCACCTACAAAAACGAAAAATAAATCGCGGGGAAGCAGGCTAACCGCTAACGCCAAAGTATCCACGCCCTTCCACGAGAAAAAATTGCCGGAGTACAACACGATTTTTTTATCCGCCGGCAATCCGAGAATTTGCCTGGCCCCTTCTTTGGCCGGCACATCTTGCAAAAAATTTCTGTCTACGGCATCTGGCGACACAATTATTTTATCGGCCGGCACATCTTGCCGCAAAAAGTTATCTCTCAAATAGTTATTAAGCACGACAAAATATCTTACCCGGCCAAAGATAAACCGATACAGCCGGCCGACACGAGACGGGAAATTATGAGCTTCAAAAATAAAATTTTTCGCCACCAGACCGAAAAAAATCTCTCTGGTATAGACATAGTCAAAGCGCTGGAACCACAAGTAGAGTTTAGCGGACACAAAAAAAGTGCCCAGCAAGAGAAAGGCAGAAATTTTTTCCGGGATAAAGCGCAGGAAATACAAATCCACCGCCGGCACTTTGATGATTTTAAACAAACGCTTGACGCCGTAAAAAGAAAAGGGGTCGTCTCGGACCAAATTAAAACGTCGAGGAACCAAAAGCACCACTTCGGCTCTGGCCGCCGCGAAACTTTCACACATCTTCATAATCTGCAGACCGTGGGCATTTTTTGTCGGCAGTCTTAATTGGCTAAGGTAGATCAATTTCATATTAAAACCAGCGCTCTAATCGCTCGAGAGCAATCCAAAAACCCTCTCCGCCATTTTCGTGGCCTTGCCAGATTTCGGGAATAAAGGACGCCTTCGGCGCCAGACGGTTTAGGTCAATGGCCAGCTGTTTAAAATCCACCGTTCCCTCCCCAACCTGCAGCCCTTCTTCATTAACGCCCGCTCCATCCACCAGATGAATATGCGCGATATGAGACCCCAGCAGATTGACATATTCGCTCAGTGTGCGTCCGAGATGATTAGCCGCCAGATAAGAATGGGAAACGTCAAAGCATATTCGGTAGCCATACTTGACACAAAAATCGGCTATTTCTTGCGGATCGAGAAAAAGATTAAGAAACACCTGTCCTCCCATCAGAAAGCCATGAGGCGGCATTGTTTGAATGATAACCTCTACTCCTTCCTGATTAAGTTTGGAAAGGGAATCCGCCACTCGGTCATAAAGCGCCGCCCGCTCGGGAGGCTTAATATGCCCCTCGCGAGTGTGACCCCAGGCATTCACGATCACTCGAGGGCGGGGAGTTTGCGGAAAGAATTGCTTCAGAACTCTGGCTTGATCAAGGCAGCGCTGTAGATTCCGAATTGATGTTGCGCGATACTCCTCATTCGAAGCCACCAAATCAAGCAGATGGTTATCGCTAAAAGTATCCACGCTATGAACGACAAGTTCAGTCTCAAAAGTCCGGTCAAAAAAAGTGGCGGGGTCAATATCTAAATCGTGGTAACTCATGTGAAATTCTACCAAATCCGGGTGGGCGCGGCACATTATATCATGAAAATCATGGAATCGCACTGGCACGCCCCACGGACGATGAAACCGGTAGGCTTTAGGCTGGACAACCTTCTGAAGTAAGTCAGTCGCGTAAAAAGGATTCCCGGCCGGAATCATTCGACGCGCTCTCCGTCCTAAAAGTTTGTTCTTCATGTTGGGCTGAAGACCGCGACCGGGACTTTTAACGGTGATCATCTCTTCGGTAATAATCTCTTCTTTGGCAATATCCCGCTTGGCAATAATACTTTTGGCCAGATTGGCACGGTTCATTCTTTCTCCCTGGGTCATCGAACGTCCCCTATTACTACCAAGAGCCGCTTCCACTTCCCGGATGCCCAGAACCATCTCACGGAATTCCTCGGGCAAGAGGCTGGCTTTATGGTCAGGGCCGGCCATGTCGCGATCAAGGGTAATATGTTTTTCTACCACTTTCGCTCCGCGCGCCACAGCCGCAATAGCCACATGAATACCTCGTTCATGGCCGGAATATCCATAAATAGCGGTGCCCAACCTATTCATAAATCGGAGCTGGATATCTTGGAAAAGGGTCGGATAAGTTGAGTTACAGTGCAAAAGGATGTATTTTGCCCCAAGGCGTCGCAGGAGCCAATTTGTAGCCTTGATCTCGCGTTCATCAGACATACCGGTCGAAACGATGATGGCCTTGCCTCTCGCCGCAATCGCGCGCAGGAGATCGTGATTCGTAAAGTCCGGAGAACCTGTTTTATAAGCGGTCACCCCATAGTCTGATAGACGCTTAGCGCTCGCAATGTCAAAGGGAGTGCATAGAGGAAAGAGTCCCTTGGCTTCAGCGTATGCAAAAAGGGAGAAGATTTCTTCGGGAGGCAGATAAGTCTTGGAGAGAACATCCAGTAAATACTGGGTTCCGAGGTTTTCTGTTGGGTTGCTTGAACTGGTATTGCCATAGAGACTGTCTAAGTCACGCATTTGGAACTTCACGCAATCAACCCCTGCCTCGGCAGCCTTATCAATAAGCGCACGAGCAATCTTGGGATCACCGTTGTGATTGATTCCTATTTCCGCAATGATAAAAACCGGCTCGTTTTTGCCCACATACCTAGATCCAAGCTTAATACGCACTGGAGATCCCCACAGCAAAATCTTCATCCGCTGCCGGAATTTCCAAAAAGCCAATTTCAGCTTTTTAAAGGTTATGGTTTTTGTTCCAATACGCATCATTAGATCTTTACCCCGCTAGACCGCGACCAAATTTTACCACGCTCCCCAGCCACCGTCAAATACCAAAGTCGCGCCAGTCATATAACTACTGTCCGAAGAAGCCATAAAAAGTAATGCCTTGCCGTATTCATCCTGCTTGGCCATTCGGCCCAGCATCGTCTTTTGGCTGTATTTTTTTACGAAATCTTTATCCTGGTCTCGATAGACTCCACCGGGAACAAAACAATTGACCCGAACGCCGTACGGACCAAGATAGGAAGCCAGGGCTCGGGTAAAATTCGGGATCGCTCCTTTGACGGTGGCATAGCCCAAAGATTTATACCGCCCGGGCTTATAGATTCTGTTATCCGGCGCGATCATCCCGTACATTGATCCAATATTGATGATGACGCCACTCTTCTGTTTTTTCATGGCCGGAATGACCGCCTGGGCGCAAAGAAATGAGCCGGTCAAGCCGATTTTGAGCTCATTTTCCCACAATGAGAGCGGGTAGTCTTCGTAAGGAGCAAAGTTGTCGCCGGCCTTCAGATTTTTGGATACTTGCGGATTTAAGACGGCATTGTTGATCAGAACATCAACCCGGCCGTATTTTTTCATTACTTTCTTAATCGCCTTCTCCACCTCTTTTTTATCAGAAATATCAACCGGCTCTTGGCCGGTAATATCCCACGAGACAACCTGCGCGCCGACCTCTTTAAATGTCTGGACGAAGTTCTGTCCCAGAAATCCTTCTCCGCCGGTGATAATAACGACTTTATTTTTTAGGTCCATAAGTCAATTGTTTTTTTATCGCTAATAAAAATTTCAAGAATGGAATTGCCTCGGACAGATCATTGAAAGGCCTTTTATTATTATCAATACAACTCATAAAATATTCCACCTCATCTACATACATTTGATTGCGATCAAATTTCGCCGGCACTTGGTAGACCGTCGGCAGTTTCTTATCATATTTTTGCACTTCCAGTTTGCCCTCATTGAAATTCAAAAACAGGCGGCCCCGCGTCCCAACGATCAGAAGCGTCCGCACGCCCGGACTTTGCACATAATCAAGGTGCACCAGAGATTCCACTCCGGAAGCGTGGGATAAGAGCATATCAACAGAGTCTTCCACATTGATGCCCAGACCGCCGCGCGTCCCCCCTTTGGCCGTTACTGATTTGGCCGGTCCCAATAACCAAGACAGGTAGTCAAGATCGTGGCTTTGGGTTAGGACCACGCCGCCCCCTAATTCTTTCTTGGAGGAATAACTTTTCTTGTAATCTTCCCACGGATGCCAGTTTGATACTCGTTCCCCCATTTGAACATTGACAGAGAGAGGCGTTCCGATTTGGCCAGTCTCCAGCATCTTTTTTACTTTCTTTAATAGCGGATGGAAACGAAAATGATAGGCGACAAACAGTTTCCGCTTTCCCCCCACCACTGCCTTTTGCAGTTTTGCCAGCTCGCCGCTAAGAACATCAGCCAAAGGTTTTTCCACAAAAATATGGGAGCCGCTTCTCGCCGCCGCGAGAGCGGTCCTCGCGTGGAGCGAGGTCGGGTTGGTAACAAAAACAATGTCGGGCTTGGCTTTCAGGGCGGCCGCTAGATCATTAAAGATCACCGGTTGGTTCTTTTGGATGAAAGCGTTTACAAAGTCTTGATTAGCCCCCTTGCCCGTACGGTAAATAATGATATCGCGGTAGCCCAATTTAACCAGATTGGTGTAGTGCCGCTGGCCAATTGACCCCAAACCGCAAATCAATATTTTTACATTTTTTCTCATTTCTTTGGATTTTTTAACTGTTTCATTATCTTTTCCACCCGGACCAGATCGTCCAGATCATCTATGTCTTGAACGCGTGTAGCTTCTATCACCAACCCGCGGATATCGGCACCATATATTCGTCCTTTTTTAATGAATTTCGCTCGGGTCGCGTCTATCAGCCCATTTTGCCAATAGACGACCGGCAATTGCTGGCGCGGAACATCGGTACCCACGATCTTATACTGTTTAGTCGGCAGGAGCGGTTTTATGCGCTGATCCCCTTCATTGAAATACCACATCTTAAACGGGGTATGCAATTGCCATTTGGAGACGGTACGGACCGAATCACACTTGGTTTTTTTCATTAAGGAGATCACCTCATCAATATCCTCTGCCGTGCGAAGCGGGCCGGTCGGTCTTAAGTTAAGAACGATGTCCGGTTTCCAATCACGGTTTTTCTCCAGCCAATTTACTGCATGTTGCAGAAAAGTTATATCCAAAGCGGCGTCACCGGAGTATTTCTTAGGCCGGAGGAATGGGACGTCGGCTCCGCATTTCCGCGCCACACGAGCAATAGCCGGGTCATCAGTGGAAACGATAACGGCATCCAGCAATTTGGCGTCCAAAGCCGCCTTGATCGTGTAATAAATGAGCGGCTTGCCGCCGAACAGAGCGATGTTTTTGTGCGGAATGCTTTTGGAGTCGCCGCGGGCCGGGATGATAGCAATAGTGTCCACTTTTTTTATTTTTGATTTCATTATTTTCCCAGTGATTTTTTAATCTCATCAACGGCTCGGCGGCTGGCTTGGCCGTCCAAGTTGTAACATTGGTCGCTTACTATTTGCTTTCTTTTTTCGGCATCACGCTCCGGGTGCTCGTCATATTCCAGAATGGCCTCGCGAAGTTCCTCGGGACTTTCCACTATCCGAATTCCCCCGGTCGCCACAATCGGCGGGACATGAGACCATTCATATTGCGAACGCACGCTTTTTAAATATGGTACGTTTTCACTCTCATCAAATTTGATGTTAACGATCGGCCGGCCAAGCGCCGCCGTGTCTACATTACTGGTCCCCTGATAAGATATCACTACTGCCGCATGCGAAATCAAACCGGCGAACATATCAATATCTTCCTTGGTAAACTCACGATCGGTCAGGCGGGACGAACCAAATTCCAGCAGTTTCGGATAATTGACGAGCGTCTTTGGCCCGACCCCTTCCACCTGCTTGCCGGTATTGGGATGAGGACGAACGATCAACTGGAAATCTTTAAGCTTGGGTTCAGTCGCGATCAATTTTTCCAGTAACGCGGTCACATAAATATCCAGTTTGGCGCTGGACGGCCCGATCATCAAAAATAACAGAAATGGCTTCTTGGGATCAGCTCCCACTCGGCGGCAAGTTTCCTCGCGCGACAGCCGCGGTTCGTTCACGTAAAAATCAAAATGCGGCATTCCGATTGTAATCACTTTGTCCGGTGAAAAATCTGCTAACTGGACAGCGTCGTCAGCCAGAAAGCGATTATGGACTAAAAGTTTATCCGGATAAATGCGCACATTGCCCTTATTGGATAAAAAATTGTCCCAGGAACGAACCATGCCTAAGCTGTGAACACTGCGCCGGCCGGCCTCGCGCAAAACCATGGTATCTTGGTCGGAAGTAATGCTGGCCACGAACAGCAGGTCGGGTTGATATTTATCAAACAGCTGTCCGAAGCCTTGCGGTTTGACCAGCTGGCGATCCAGGGCGCGAATGAGGCGGCGCAATGGTCGGATGTTGCCAAGAATTTTTGTCACCAAGCGACTGAAGAAATACCGGACATATCTGTGCGCTAAAATATATTTTTCCCCTTCCAACAAGCGCACTGTGTCGCTATCCACGAAATAGTAATAGAGGGTGCGAAAAAAATGATCCAACCGGCCAGGTTTAAGCGCCGGCACGCCCTCAAAACTGACATTGCCGCCGCCAAATTGCTGCTGGTAATAATCGCGTTTGAAGTCCGGGCATAACATTATTACCCTGAGATCTTTATCCTCTTTGAGGTATTTCAGGATATCAGTCAGCAGGATATTCCGGGCAATATGGCCGTGAAAGATGGTGATAAAAATGGTTTTCATGCAGCACTACTATAGCTTAAAGTAGCTCTTTTGTCCATAAAAAATGGGGCCGTCTCCCGAAAGAGACAGTCCAAAACGAACAAATGTCGGTGCCTAAAATATTGTGCTTAAAACTGATCAGGGGGTTTTCCCCAGCAAAAACAAAGCGACACCGTCGTAAGGTAACTCCGGATCATCCTCTACTCTCGCTTCTGTCCATTCATTGTCTCGTCTAAAGTAGTATTTTTTCTCTTCTATTGTGAAATATTGGCCTAATTTATCCTCAATGTCATCTCGCGTGTAAACCCGATACCAAACTCCCGGCACGTGGGCGCGCGCATAAGGCACGGAAATTATGGCGTGGCCGTCAGTGGTCAGTATTTGAGATATTTTCTCAAACGCCAAAATATCATAATTATTTTCCGGTTCATCTTCTCCCCCATACCTTTTACTGAAACCGAAATGTTCAATCACACTCAAAGAAATAACGGCGTTAAACTTTTCTTTAAACTGATACTCTAGAAAATCCCCTTTCAGGCTGATCAAATTTTTATGCGTGAAAGAATAATCGCGCAAATCAATAGCTGTAACTTTGTAACCTAAACTGGCCAGTTCCAAAGATAACGAGCTCGCCACGTGGCCGATTTCTAAAATTTTAATCTCATTTTTGGACCGCTGGCCGAAGATTTGCCCCAGCCACCCATGCGCTTGCGGCCATTCTAAAATTCTTTCGTTTATAACCAGCCACTCCGGGTTGACCGGCGACCCGAATTTTTGATAAATCCAGGCCACCAAACCGGAGCGGCCCAATTTATTGACCACCGCCTTGATGGGATATGCTAAAGGATAAGGATAACTAGCTTTGAAATTTTTCATCCCATTAGAAATCTACCCCGTGTGAAATTTTACCTTCCGTCGACTCTTGGCAAAAGGTGGTGTATCGGTTCCCAGCTGATTTTAATGTAAATACTTTATTCATAAAAATTTCTATCGGGGTCTATTTGATAAATTGATTATTGCTGAAAATTTAATGTTTGTCATGTTAAAGCTTATTTCACATCTACACTCTGTACTCCTATTTCTAACAGGACTCGTCCCGTTAGAGAACGCTGTCCACCCTAGGCGGACGACCTCAGTCGCTTGCAGCGACTTTTCTCTAACGGGACTCGTATAATTTAACATAGTCTTGTATCTTATTGGCCCAATCCATTTGGTGCGCGAAGGCCAATGAACCGCGTGATAATTTATTCCTTAATTCTTCATCATTAAGTATCTCGCTGGCTTTAGCAACAAGGGCTTCTTCATTCTCTGGATCAATCAAATAACCATTAACGCCATTATCTATGGCATCGTCCGCGCCCGAACCGCGACCGCCCAAGACCGGCACGCCGGCCGCTGCCGCTTCCAGAAAGACCTGGCCAAAACCTTCAATGTCATCATTGTCGTTCCGAGACAAGAGCATAAACAGCTTGGACCCACGGTAAATTACCCGGAGCTCCTCGTCGGTTAGGCCGGCCATAATCAGTACATGGTTGTCCAAACCATCTTTCTTTATCATCTCTTTTATTTCTCGGTAGTACGAACTATCTGATTGGCCCACGATTACATAATACAAATCAGGGTACTGACGGAGAAGGTCTTTAAAAACACGGAGGGAAATATCATAGCCTTTTCTTTTTTTGAAAGTTCCGACCGATAAAATATAGTTCTTGCTGACCAGCCGATTATCTAAGGCGGAGAGTGGCAACTGGCGCCAATAATCATTGTGGACACCGGGACAAATAACGGAAATTTTTAAATTCGGCCAGCGCACCGTAATTTTGTCTTTGACATAAGAACTGATGGCTGTAACCTGATCACTCATCTTGAGGGTAAGGCGCATCAGAATAGAGTAGGGCCACCGAGTCAGTTTTTTGATGGACCCCGTTCCGACCGCTGTTAAAATTACTGGCTTCCTAGTCAGACTCCCGATTAGAACCGCCAGCAAGCCATAAGGCCATACATCAAAGGCATGAATTAAATCTGCTTTTCTGACTTCGCTAAGAATGGTTTTAAGGTTGAGCAATAGTTTAAACTTTTTACGCCAAGGCAACAGATCTTCTGATGTCATAATTGACACCTTAAGCCCGGGCAGTTCCACCCGTGAATAATCTATGATTGAATTGACGAGCCGTCCTATCCCCGTTTGAGGGTTCACAGAATGGCAGAAGTAACAAATTTTCATATGTTATAAATTAAAGTGGGGATAGTAAAGAAGTCCGTTAAAGATTGTAATTGGTAATCTTTGCTCTACAATTGAAGACTATGAACATTCTGGGAGTAAAAATTGCCAATCATGATCTGGGGGGATTATTGCCGGCTAAAAAATTTTATCTTTCCAGGTGAGAGGCGTCTGATCATTAATGATTTCCAGGTCAATGTGGTAGGTAAACGGCTTGGGACCGCGCTTTTTAATGTAATTAATGATATCTACCAGACCGGTTTTAAGATCTACCTTGGTTTTATAACCCAGCAGTTTTCTGGCTTTAGTGGCACTACAAGCGGCCAACTTCACTTCCCGCGGTCGATCCGGCATATAAATCGGTTCCAAGCGAAAATCTAGCAGTAGGGCTATGGTATTCGCCAAAGTATTAATGGTCACAAACTCTTCATCGGGACCGACATTGATTGTTTCTCCCACCACATTAGGCGCAAAACCCATTTTGACCAAACAGTCTACTACATCACCGACAAACGAAAATGATCGTTTTTGCTCGCCATCTCCATAAATAATCGGCTGACGGCTCTGGAGCATCAGATTGATCATAATGGACACCACATTGCGATAAGGATCATCATACTTTTGCCGCGCGCCGATGATATTGTGAGGAATGGCAATGGCATATTCAATATCCTGCGTCTCGCAAATATTTTTAACAGACAGTTCGGAGGCATATTTGGCGATGCCGTAGGGATCTTGCGGCCGGGGTGGCATCTCTTCCGTAAACGGCAAAATGGGTTGAGTTCCATAACGTGACATACTGGAACAGTAGATAAACCGCTTAACTTGATGGGCAGCCGCCACACTTAAAACTGCCAGCGTAATTCCATAGGTATTTTGTGTAACGACAAAAGGGGAAAAAACACTTAAGCCCTCATGAGCATAGGAAGCACAATGGTAAACAACCTCGGTCCCTTTGATGATCGGTTGCAAGAAATCGCGATTCAGGCAATCCCCTTGGTGAAATTCCACCCCCGCTGGCACATTGTCCAAATAGCCGCCGCTAAGATTGTCGCAGCCGACCACCTCGTGTCCAGCCGCCAGCAAAGCATCAGCTAAGTGACTGCCCAAAAATCCCGCCACTCCAGTGATAAAAACTTTAGATTTTGCCATAGTTAACAAATTTGACGATCAGGGATATTTTTTTATCAATAAACTTTTGATATTTATATTTCATCGGCAATTGATAATTATTTTTATTCTTAACCTTGCCTACGAGTAATTTTCCCCGCCAACAAAGAAAGACTGTGTTTATTTTTTACCACTTGGCGAAAGTTCCGACCAAGATCCTCTTTGCCATCTTTGGTTAAACTAAAAATTCCTTTCAGTTTAACAGCCAAATCATTAGCCTGTCCTTCTTTAAAAACAAATCCAGCTGGCAAAATTAGAGCCAAGGACAAATTAGATGTCAGCACCAAGCTTTCGCAGGCCATCGCTTCAAAAATAGTTTTATCCAGACTGCCGGTTGGGGTTAAATTGACGAAAATCTCGTAAGTGTTGTAAAAAGCCGGTGTTTGTTCGTTGGGCACACCTTTAATAAATTGGATTTGATTGGCCAGCTGGTATTTTTTAACCGCATCGCCGAGAGACTGATAATAATTTTGGTCTTTAGGTAGAGGATCACCAACCAACGCGGCCGTAAAATCAATCCCTTGACCAGCAAGTAGGTGGAGAGCATCAATCAGTATCTCCGGTTTCTTAATCGGAGACATCCGGCTTAAAAAAAGAATGGAATTGGGTTTGTGCACAACGAGCGGATCGCGCCGGAAGCGATTAGTATCAATGCCGACCGGCATAATGGTTGTCTTGTTAAAACGGGCCGTAAAAGAAAACTCGGAGGTGCAAAAAACTCGATCAGACAACCAGACTGCCAGGCGCGTCAGCCAATTACCACGCGGGTGGTTGCGCCAAAGTAGAATTTTTTTACCCAATAGTTTCCACACCAGAGCCCCCAGTAAAACATACTCCTGATTCATGTGAACAAAAACGGTATCGTAATTTTTGCGCTCGTGCCAGATGAATTTATAAAAATTTAACCAAGCGGAAAATTTTTGCCGTAACCTTTCTCCGCCCGAGGCGGACCAGCCTTGGGCTGGTTTCCCTAACGACAAAACTTTAATCGCCACCGGCAATTCAGACCGGCCTTTAGCCAGGCAAATCACCGTGAGTTTATCGCAGTAGTTGGCGAACTCTTCTATCCAACGATGAAAGAAGCTGAGAATCGGATCATCTTTATCTACTTTTTGCGTCAGTATCAGTAACTTCATTATTTAATCAGTTAGCTAAGCGAGCGACCGACTTAAAGTGGCGAGAAACTCTTCTTTGGTTGGTAAATTTATAGAAACATTTTGGGGAGCTGGCGGTTTTTCTTGTTCCAGTATTGATGACACGGCCGTTACAAAAGCTGGCTGATCCCCAACTGGGCAAATTAAAACGCCATTATCATTTTTAACAACCTCCCCGACACACCCGACGTCCGCCGTCACAATCGGCAATCCGGCTAAAGCCGCTTCCACCAAGGTTCGGCCGTAACCTTCATAATAGGAAGTTAAGAGAAATAGATCGGCCGTCTGAAAATAGGAAAAGAGGTCATTCGTCCACGGTTCCCAGACCACTTGGTCTTCTAAGTTTTTCTCGGACACTAAATGCGCGAGATGGGTTTTCTCTGGCCCTTCCCCAACAATCAGAAATCCCGTTTGCTCATATTTTAGCACAATTTCCCCCATGACAGCCATGGCCAAAGCAATGTTCTTTTCCTTGGTCAAACGCGAGGCCATTAAAATGATTTTTTTAAATTGCGGATATTTATTTTTAAGACTAAAGGATGGTTCGCGCTGAATATATTTGGCCGCGTCAATAAAGACCGGTAAAACAAAGATTTTATCCGAAGGCTTAATGACACCCGATTGGAGCAGGGAATTTTTAATCCGCTCCGATACTACCCGGACAGAATCCGCTTTGGGCAGGAGCCATTTGGCTAATATGACGCGCCACCAATTTAGCCAAGATAATTTAGAAAAATAAGGGCTCAATAAATCAGTATGAATTTGCAGTTGGAGTCGTGCCGCCAGACGTCTAGCGATGGCGCGGCCAATTAAACCGGTTTCAAAGGGATCCTGGGTAGTCACCCAATCAATTTTGGCCGGTCCCAATTTTTTGGCTATTTTTAAAGCATCCCATCCGTACCGCCATCGGCTTCTAGAATTAGTCGGGTAGACAGTCACCTTGTCACTTAGTTTAATGGCTTTAAATCCTAGAGAACTCTTAGCCAAGACAATGACATGAAGCTCTGCCACCACTTCACTTTGCAGTAAAAAACGGCTGGCCGTGTCACTCCCAGGTTCAAACACCTTTCGATCGGTGGATAACATTAAGACGCGCATGACAGAATTAGTTTAATAGTCTCGTTAATCATTTTTTCGGTGGAGAAATTTTTGATCTTAATCGCCGCGGCCAAACTTATTTTTTTAGCCAATTCCGGTTCAGCGAAAACTTTCAGAATAGCCGATTTCCAGGCCTCGCTGTCGTTGTAATTAATAAGCAGTCCGGATTTGCCATCCTCAATAACCTCCGGATTGCCCCCCAGGCGCGTAGTGATCATTGGCGTCCCCATTGCTGCTACCTCCAACAAGAGATGCGAGAAACCTTCATAAGCGGTATTTAAAACAAAGACATCAGCCAGACGCAGGTAAGTTAGAAGCTCTTGGTGTTCCAACTGGCCGGTCAAAAGAACTGAATCTAGGAGCCCTAATCGTTTGATTAAAATGGCCAGATTTTTTTTGATCGGTCCAGCACCGATAATGAGCAGCTTGGCCTTGGGATAGACGGCTTGGACAGCGGGCATTATTTTCACTAAGGTATCAAAACCCTTCCAAGGAACTAAGCGACCGGCCGAGACGATAACTTCGCCCGTTACGTCCAACTTCTGGCGCAAGGCCTCTTTGGCCGGCATGTTGGTTGGCTCATCAAAGGCATTGTAAATGACGATGATTTTGGCCGGATCCACTCCCCAATTGGAGACAATTTTCTTTAAGTAGCGACTGGGAACAATAATCTGCTTGGCTTGTTTTGCCACGAACGTTTGTACTGTCTTTAGTAGCCGCACATACCAACCATAAATATCAGATTGGGTAGAAAAATAATCCAGATGATCGGTGACGCCAAAACGCCCGACGGCCTGTTCCCACGCGTAATCACCGACAATTTTTAACAGGAAAGGTTTGCGCAGTAATTTGGCTGCCCATAAAGCTGGCAGGCCAACCGAGACCGGATCCTGCGCGTAGATCACATCACAGAAGCGCCCACGGTAGAGAGCTTTGCCGAAATAAATCAGGTGCCGTAAAAATAGCGGCCAGTGTCTGACCTCGCCAAAATTTAAGATGATTACTCGTAACTTATCCTTACTCGCCTTAGGTAGTTCCTCTTTGAGTAATTTGGAATAAGTGGCCGGACCGCCGATATCTGGCGGATAAAGACCCGTAGCGACCAAGATCTTTTTTTGTTTATTGATGACGATCAGATTAGATCTGATCGCGTCATTTGTCTCGGTGGATTCTGTCATTTGATTAACTGGCTAAATATCTGACTCATTTTGACCGCAATGATTGGCCAATCATATTTGGCTGACACTAGTTTTTGCCCTTGTTCACTCACTGTTTTTACTCGGTCGTAATTGACCGGATCCAAAAGATATCTGACCTTGGCGGCAATAGCCACCGGATCATGAACCGGGACCAGCCAGCCAGTCTCTCCCTCCTTGAGAAAATCAGGGATGCCGCCGACCGGCGTTCCCATCGTCGGCAGGGAAACTGCCATGGCC
>JBBUAE010000012.1:22009-22859 GCA_038061005.1 Patescibacteria group bacterium
CCTCGGAAAGTGACGGTCTGATAAATATATCAGCTTCTTGCAGGTATGAAAATAGGTGTGGATTAGGCACAAAACCGAAGAATTTAACTCTCTCGGTTAACTGCAGATCATTGGCTAATTTTTTTAAATTATCTTCTGCGGGCCCCATCCCCAAAATCCAAAGTTTGATATTTTTATCCAAGTAATTTAAAGACTTGATTAAATCATCTAAACCATTTTTCTTTACTAGCCGCGACGTAGTAATGATAATTTTCTCTCCTATCTGTTTTTCACTTTTCACTTTCCTGCCTGCCGGAGAGGCAGGTAACTTTTCACTTTCCTGCCTGCCGGCGAGGCAGGTAACTTTTTCAAAATCTACGCCATTTGGCACCACCTCAATCGGACAAGTTGCCCCCATTTTTTCCGCCCAGTCCGCTAAATAATGAGAGATACACTGAACAAAATTCGCCGATGTAAAAATCCGGCTAAAGCGACTTTTAACCAATCGGGCTTTCTCTTCGACTTCTGGCAAATCATCGCCTTCTTGGAGAGTGAGCAGGAAGGGGACTCGCGTTTCTTTGGCTTTGAAAGCTTGGGCGGCCAAGCCGCCAAAAGAAGCCATGATCGCCCAAACCAATTGGTACGAATGGTTCCGGTGGAGTTTGCGGCCAAACCGTCCGCCTAAAAAAGCCAGCCAGAGTTTGTCCCAGCGGGTTCCCCATCCTAGTCTGTAAACATTAACATGACCAATCTTTTCTCGGCTCGGTAAATCTGACCTAAGACGGGCCGTGATTAAGTCAAATTCAAATTCGAGCAGGCGGTCAGTAATCTCTTTAACAGCCACTTCGGCTCCGCCCACGAACGGATAATA
>JBBUAE010000013.1:0-2094 GCA_038061005.1 Patescibacteria group bacterium
ACTAATCCCATCGCCGCCGGTACTTTTTTAGAGTTACTAACGTCTATTCTAAAAGTTCTAGTTGAGATCGGCACGCCCATTTTAGTTATCGCTATTGTCTGGGTGGGCTTTCTCTTCATCTCCGCGCGGGGCAATCCGACTAAACTTACTACTGCCAAGGATGCGTTTTTTTACACTCTGATTGGCGCGGCCGTGGTGATCGGGGCGAAGGCCATTGCCGAAGTCATTACAAATACGGTCGGTAATTTATAAAATAAAAATACTTGTCCCGTTACCTGCCTGCCGCAGGCAGGGAAGTAAAAGTGAAAATTGTAGATGGGTGGGTTAAATAACATTATCAATAAAAGATAAAAAGAGTAAAAAGGTTAGCAAGTAAATTTCTAATGGGATGTTTAAAACCAAAATAAAAAAATCATTAATTCTAATCTTCGGTCTTAGTTCGCCCCTTTTAGCTTTGGCCGTGACTCATGGCCCTACTTTTGGCACGGTTGCCACTAACTTTACCGCCAGGGTCTTGGCCCCTTTGGTTGGCTTGTTACTCACAGCCGCCCTTGTGGTTTTTTTCTGGGGTATGGTAAAATATATTAACAGCTTGAGCAGTGAAAAAGATAAGCAGGAAGGGAAGCAGCTGATGATCTGGGGAGTAGTGGCGCTCTTTGTCATGGTCTCGGTCTGGGGGCTGGTGAATCTCTTGCAGGGAACTTTCCTGGGCGATGTGAGCACCACTCCGTTTCCGGTTATCCAAATGCCCAGCGGCGGGGGGACAACTTTGGGGAGTTTCGAGGTGGAGTAAATTGCCAATGAAGTCATTAAAATTAATTATCAGGTCAAAAATATTTATTAGTTTATCAACATTATTTGTTTTTATATGAAATATCTCAAAAGAATTGTTATCGCAGTGGGTGTTTTGTCGCCAATCGCGGCCTTGGCCCAGACCTTGACCGAGACCGCAGATATTAGCCAAATAACTGACCCATTCTCGGATTTGGTCATCGCCTTGGTGCCCATCCTAATGACCGCCGCCCTCCTGTTCTTTATTTGGGGCTTGATTATGTACATCCGCTCGGCTGGCGATCCGGAGAAGGCCTCCGAAGGCAAGAGCATTATGATTTATGGAGTAATTGCCCTGTTTGTGATGTCGGCAATCTGGGGTTTGACCGGTTTCATTGGCGGAGTGTTTGGGATAGATCAAGGTGTTGCGCCCGATCCCAATCTGTTAAGGCCACATTAACAACCGTGATATTAGCTATGCCGTTTGCTATCGCTTATGCGGAAACGATCCCCTTTGTGGCCAATATTAATCAGCAGATAGTCAATCCGATTCTGGAGATCATCTTTGTCCTTGGCTTCATTATCTTTTTGTGGGGAGTAGTGGAATTTATCTGGTACGCTGATAGCGATCAGGGAAAAGAAACAGGCAAGAGCCATATGATTTGGGGTGTTGTCGGTATGTTTGTTATGGTTTCCGTGTTTGGTCTGTTACACTTGATCGAAAACACTATTACTTCCTTGCTCTAATTTCCAAATCAATTAAACAAAACCCGCCTTAAGAGCGGGTTTTGTGACGGCACAAGTTATCAACATCCACTCGCTTTCTGGTATGATAAAATATATTTAGAGAATCTAAACTTTATCAGTTAATTTTTGCATATGGAATATTATAGAAATATGGCTGTTGCTAGTATGATTCTTGTCTTTACTCCCATCTTGGTTTTAGCCGCAGACATCCAAACTAACGTCATAAACCCAATCGGGACTTTAATCTCCAGTCTTATCCCCATCTTGATGACGGTCGCCTTCCTCGCCTTCCTCTGGGGGTTGATCAAATACATCAGTTCGGCTGGAGATCCGCAGAAGGCCTTCGAAGGCAAGAGCATTATGATCTATGGGGTCATTGCTTTATTTGTGATGGTTTCCATCTGGGGTTTGACCGGTTTCATTGGAGGGGTGTTTGGGATTAGTAGCACTGATGAAGACGGCAATAGTAATACTCCCAATACCAATGATTTGATTCCTACCGGCCTGTAAAATAGTAAAGATAAGATTTTAGCCAAAAAGAAAGGGCAGGTCCGTAATGCATACGAACTTGCCCTT
>JBBUAE010000014.1:0-10803 GCA_038061005.1 Patescibacteria group bacterium
AACGGAATCATGACCTGCAAATTATTTAGGCCCCATCCTTCGCGCACCCGCTTGACTGCCTCACATTCCAAGCGGAACGATTCTTTGAATTTTGGATCATAATAACGAGAAGCGCCGCGCCAGCCGATCATCGGATTTTCTTCATGCGGCTCATAGGGACCGCCGCCAATTAGAGTAGCGTATTCATTGGTTTTGAAATCGGAAAAGCGGACAATCACCTGATTGGGGTAAAAAGCCGCCGCGATTTGCGCGATCCCTTCGGCTAATTTCTGCACATAAAATTCCACTTTGTCCGGATAACCGATGGTTAGAACATCAATTTGTTTCTTCAGTTTGGCATCTTTAGACTTTTTATAATTAAGCAATGCCCCTGGATGAATCTTAATGTGAGATGCAATAATAAACTCTTCGCGCGCTAGACCCACCCCTTGATTCGGCAAAAACGAATCTATAAAAGCACTGTCTGGATTGCCGACATTCAAGCAAACTTTGGTCGTTGTTTTTGGGATATTAGACAAATTATATTTTTTCTCCGTCCATTCCATCTTACCTTTATAAACTTTACCCACTGCGCCAGACGAACAATCGATAGTAAGAATATCTCCCGTTTTGATTTTTGATAACACCCCCTCCACGCCGATCACCGCCGGAATGCCGAGTTCGCGCGAGACAATCGCCGCGTGCGAAGTCCGTCCGCCTTTGGCCGTAATGATGCCGGCGGATTCTTTCATTACCGGTTCCCAGTCCGGATCGGTAATTTCCGTCACCAGAATTTCACCCGTTTTGAATTGGCTTAATTTTTTCGTATCTAAAACAACATGGGCCCGTCCCGTCACAATTTTATTGCCGATACTGATGCCTTCTACAATCAATTTGCCTTCGCCTTTTAACTTATATTCGGTCATTTCGTAAATATCTTTTTTAGCCTGCACGGTCTCCGGTCGCGCCTGCACGATAAATAGTTGATTCGTCACGCCGTCTTTCGCCCACTCCAGATCCATCGGCAGATGATGGCCGGCTCGCTCGGAATAGTGCTCTTCTACCATCACTCCCCATCTGGCCAGCGTTAAAACTTCTTCATCCGTCAAGACGAATTGATCGCGCATTTTGGCCAGCGTTAGCAACACCTTGGTTGGCTTAGAGGCACTGGACTGATAGATCATCATATTTTTTTTCTCACCGATCGTCTTTTTAATGATCGCTGGAAACCCTTCGGCTAATTTTGGTTTGAACACCATAAATTCATCCGGCGTCACCGCGCCTTTTACTACCATTTCACCCAAACCCCAGGAACCGCTAATCACGACCACATCCTTAAAGCCGGATTCCGTATCAATGGTAAACATGACACCGGAACAGGCCTGGTCCGAGCGGACCATTTTTTGCACCCCGATGGAGAGTGCTGCTTCGGTCTGGTCAAAACCCTTGTCGGCGCGGTAGGAAATGGCTCGATCGGTAAAGAGCGAGGCAATGTCTTTTTTAACCGCTTCAAGAAGAGCCTTCTCGCTATGAATATTCAAATAGGTTTCCATTTCACCGGCAAAAGAGGCACCCTCCGAATCTTCCGAGGTGGCGGACGAGCGCACGGCCACATCCACATTCTTGGTTTTATACAGTTTTGATAGTTCGCGGTAAGCTTGAAGAATGGAAGTCACCAAATCCACCGGTAATTTTTTCTTCAAGATTTCGCCACGGACTTTCTTGCCCTTCGCTTGCAATTGCTTGATGTTGTTAGTATCTAGATCTTTAAGTTCCGCTCGCACTGTGTTTATTAGGCCGGTAGTTGTCATAAATTGGCGATAGGCCTGCGCGGTAATGGCAAAACCATTCGGCACATTGATTCCTTTCGGCACGAGCATGTTATACATTTCGCCGAGGGACGCGTTTTTGCCACCCACCAGTGGCACATCGTCGCTGCTTAAATCTTTGAACCAGATAATATCCTGTTTGTTTTTATCCATACTGTTTGCCGTATCCATTATTTTTATCTCTAATTATTAATTTTTAATTATCATGTAGAAGTCCGCCACATTCGCTCCCGTTCGGCCAGTAACAATTTGGCTGCCGGTTTTTTCAAAAAATTCATAAGACCGGTTTTGATTTAGGTACTCTTCAGGCGACAAATTGAGCTCCGTCGCTTGCGCCAGCACCACTTGGTCGCCGAGCGCACCGGCCACTTCCGTGTTATCCCAGCCATCCGAAGCAGCCCCGATGACCAACCGCTCATCCTTCAAATCATCTAGAGCCGCCAGCACCATTTCTTGGGCCCGACCTCCCTTACCCGGAACTTTGACCTCCGCAGTCAATTCCCCACCATACAACTCGCAAGTTTTTGCCTCAAGCGGGGCGGCGGAAAATTGATGGCCAACGACGATATCATTACCCTCCAGTTTGGAGTCTTTTACGATCGTTTGATACCCGAGCTTAGTAGCTTGGGCTTTCATGGCTTCCAGCGCGTTGGCGTTCGTTAAAAACAAAACATTTTTCACTTTGGCAAAATATTTTTGCTCTTTCGGCGTTTCCATCAATTCAAAACCCGGCCAGTTTAAAACATCAAAAACCTGATATTTGGCAATAATCGCTTCCGCATCAGATTTGGTGGAAATATCTAGCACTGTTGGCCCCGAAGCCACCGAGCTGACATCATCCCCCGGCACATCGGAAAAAATCAAACTATAAACGGTCGCCGGGAACATTAGTTTGGCCAACTGGCCGCCCTTAACCGATGAGAGGTGCTTACGCAAAATATTGAGCTCGGCAATCGTCACTCCCTTATCCATCGCATACTGCGTCAGTCTTACCATATCCTCCACGCTTAAACTAAGCGGCGCGAATAAAAGTGCCGAGCCGCCACCCGAGATGAAAGCCAGCACTAAATCTTTCTCCGTTAGGCTGGTGAGCATCGCCACAATTTCCTTGGTCGCCTGTACGTTTTTGGCCGACGGCAAAGGATGGGTGCCGGCAATGGATTTTATTTTGTGCAATAATCCCTCTCGCACATCCAGGGCAATACCGGCGGTGATTTTATCTGCCATGATGTCTTCTATCGCCACCGCCGTATCCAGCGCGCATTTACCAATCGCCACAAAAAAAACCCGACTGAACTGGCTTAAATCCACCGCGTCATCTTTGAGATGAAGAATGTCGCCCTCTAAGCTGATATTTCTCTTGACCACGCCAGCCGTCAAAATCGCTTGATAGCCCGCTTCTAAAATAGCCAAACCATCCTGACGCAAAGGAGTAGTAGCCAAATCATCAAAATTCTTGATCACCCGATCAGTCCCCATTAGAAATTTATATGAAAAACAAACCTAACCGCACCACCGAGATATGGTACGCAAAACCTCCCCGCACATCTTCACTTTCCACTTTTATTTCCCTGCCTGCGGCAGGCAGGTAACGGGACAGGCATTGCCCTCTATTTTACTACAAAAGCTTGTCTGTGTATAACCGAAAGGGACAAGGACTAAAAATAAGATATAATAAAAGACATATGGCAACCCTAAATCATTTTAGCTTACTAAAATGATCGAGTTATAATAAAAAATTTTATGAAAATAGCAAATATTTTGGCGCGAGAAATACTAGACTCGCGCGGGAATCCAACCGTAGAAGTAGCTTTGACCTTAGAAGACAGTTGGGGCCTAAACGCCGAAGGCGTCGGCCGAACGGCTACCGCCGTTTTAGGCCGGGCATCAGTCCCCTCCGGCGCGTCCACCGGTGCTCATGAGGCGCTAGAATTGCGCGACGACGAAGCGCGCTACGGCGGACTAGGAGTGACCAGAGCCGTCGGTAATGTTAATAATGAAATAAAAAACACCCTCCTTGGCAATGAGTATGATCAGTCAACACTGGACGAAACTTTGATCAGGCTGGATGGCACGCCTAACAAGAGCCGCTTGGGAGCCAACGCTATTTTGGGCGTGTCGTTGGCTTTTGCTCACGCCCAGGCCAAAGCCTTCAAATATCTCTATCAATATTTTGCAGACATTAGCGATACCGAAACAATATCGCTGCCCTTACCCTTGATGAATGTTTTAAACGGCGGGAAACAGGCCACTAATTCCCTAGACTTTCAAGAATATATGATCGTGCCGGTTGGCGCGGGTAGTTTCCATGAGGCCCTGCGCTATGGCGCGGAAACTTTTCATGCCTTAAAGAAAATTTTAGAGCAGAAAAATCTAAGCACTCTTGTTGGCGATGAGGGGGGTTTCGCTCCAACCTTGAATAGTAATGAAGAAGGTATTCAATTATTGATGGAGGCGATTGATAAGGCCGGCTACTCGGCCGGGCAAGATATTGCTATTGCCATAGACTCGGCCGCGTCCGGTTGGCTCTCCGGTGATAAATACGAACTGCCAAAAGACGGCAAAACTTTGACGGCCGAAGAGTTGATTAACCTCTACGAAGAGTGGACTAAAAAATATCCGCTTATTTCTATTGAAGATGGTTTGGCTGAAGACGATTGGGCCAACTGGAAAATTCTGACCGAGAGACTGGGCGAGAAGATTCAGATTGTCGGCGATGATTTATTTGTGACCAATGTAAAGAGACTGCGCCAAGGCATTGATGAAAAAGTGGCTAATGCTATTTTGATTAAGCCAAATCAGATTGGCACCATTACGGAAACCATTGAGGCAATCAAACTTGCCAAGTTCGCCGGTTACAAAACTATCGTCTCTCACCGGTCGGGCGAAACCGAAGACACGACCATTGCCGATTTGTCAGTTGGGCTTGCCGCCGGTCAAATTAAGACTGGCTCCTTGTCACGCTCGGAACGCCTGGCCAAATACAACCAGCTTTGGCGGATTGAGGAAGAGTTGGGTTCCAAAGCTGTTTTTTCGGGCGGCAGAGCTCTCACGAAAAATTAGAAACGGGGACGAGAAACAAAACCTCCAGACATTCCATCGTCAATGTCATCATTTGACCCCGTTAGAAGCAAGCCGCCCCTAAGGCGGCAGTAGCCGTGCCTTTGGCAGGGCGGCTTCTAACGGGGTTGACCCCGTTAGAGAACGCTGTCCGCCCAGGGCGGACGACTTCAGTCGCTGGCAGCGACTTTTCTCTAACGGGGTTGACTTATCGTTTGGAAGTAGTACTGTAAAATTAGAGATCTGCCTTAGAACAGATATGATTTTTTAACAAGGAGGGTAAGCTGATGAATAATCGCTTGTCCGTCTATTCCTGGCTCTGTTTATTTCCCGGTCTTCTTGTTCTTGCCTCCTGCGCGGAATTCAACCAACCGGTGCAGCTTCCATCAGCGGGAGCACAAGCCAACACCGGCGCGCCTATTTCTGCTCAAGTGTCAATTATTTCCATTCCGGCCGACCCAACACTGCCGAATTTTAAGGTGACGGTGGAACCGTTTCAAACGGCGGCATCGGGAATTACTTCTGGCGGTGGAGCCGCTCCACTGGCGCCCAATGAACAAATCAGTTACACTGGCCACCACCAAGGATATGACCGGCCAATAGCTCCCATAGGAGTACCGGGAGCCATGCCTCTGGATGACAGAATTGGCATCGGCGTTGCCAGCCAACTGCTTAGTACCCTAAGCAATGTGGGCAATATTACGGTTATTGATTATCAAGCTTACCGCCAGAATCCTGATCGCTACCAAAATGACAAACCCGGAGTATTCATTATCAAGGGAACCGTTACGGAATTTAATGAGACTAGCGAATTGGCAGATCAAAAAAAGGCGTTTTCCGGTAATTCCATCGGCAATGTCGCCGGTACCATTGGTAGGGGCATTGGCTCCGACGCGCTTTCAATGATCGGCAGGTTAGTGGTGGATACTAATACTAGCACCAACAATACCATGACCAAAAGACGGGGCGTTGTCGGTCTGGATATCCAAGTCGTCAACGGTGACGGAGTGATGTTATCCTCGTTTCCTTGCTCTGGCACCTTCACCACGATTAGTGCCACTAAAGCGGCCGGCACGATGGGTTTTAATCAGAGCAGTTCGGCCTACCAAACGAGCGCCATTGGCCAAGCCCAGCGAGTTGCCTTAAACGACGCAGCGGAAAAAATTCTCGCCAGCCTCAAACAACGCGGACGATAGTTTATGACAATTACTTCCGAGTTGGAGCCTCCCAAATAAGCCGCGAACAGTATTCGTTCGCGGCTTTTATTTTTAAAAATTAACCTTGAATTACGAAACTCGTTGAAATCATAGTTTTTGAGAGACATTGCGCAGGCTGGCGAGCCCCTGCCTGCCGGCAGGCAGAGAGCATAGCAAAAAATCAGCAGATTTTTATGTGCGTCTCTCAAAAACTTATGATGAGAAAGAGTTTCGTAATTCAAGGAAATTAAAGTAGTTTGGCCAAAGCGATAACGATCACGGCTACCAAAATTTGACTGCTAATACCCCACCCGACAGTCTTAATTTTAGTTTTAGCTTCGCACCAATTGTGAAATTTTTTGAGCGCAACAAACGGCTTGTGGCGAAATTTGAAATAGACAAATTGCAAAGCGTCTGGAAAGATTCCGCCGAGGATGCCTGATAAAATAATCAGACTGTTGCCGCTGCTGATTTGATAAAAAAGACCAAAGACGATCAGGGAACCAATCAGTAGATCCAGGCCAATTTTGGCCAGATCGCCGGCAAAGTTCTTATTGATGACCATATCAGTCATTTTATTATTTTCATCAACTTGAGCTGATTGGAGATTATAATCCCAGTGCGGGATACTATCTAATATATAGTGAGAAGCCCAGGCAGCCGTAAAAGCCAACACCGGTTGGTCGGGAAATAATTGCGCTACACTGGCACCAATAATAATGTGGGTGGAAAGAATCATTAACGAGGAATTTACCTATGGAGACCATATTCTACCGCATATCTATCGATTAAACCATTGACATTTGTGATTATCAGTTTTATATAATGAAACAGTTGATAAGTAACTTGAAAACTAAAATTATCCTCTTAAAATAAGAGGAGCTTTTGATTTGTAGACCAAAGGAGGGATGAGGGATGACAAATTCTCCCCATACTCAATCCTTGCCATTGAAGACTCGTTTGGCAATTCAGTTAAATGAGATTTTTTCTCCGTTCAACAAATGGGTAACCGGTGAAAAGGTGGAGCACAATCCGACCCCGGCAGAGTTAAGCGATAACTATATCAAGTCGGGGCGCGCCGCCGAAATATCCCAGACGTTGGAGAAAGAATCGGCCAATCAAGCCAAACAATAGAGCATCTTTTTAGAGGATGCTCTTATTTTTTAACTTTTTTATAAGGGTTTGATGCTAACTACCCGATCATCTACCAAGCTAAGTTGGTACACTTGATTTTTCCACCGTAAAGTTGAGGTAGCAATAAAAGCTTGAGCGAAATCAGAAAGAGGAACTTCCACTTGAGCGTTGCGGTCGGTAGAAGTGGCCGAACGCACACTGATAGCGGTACTAGTTGCCACAACGTAACGGTAGGAAGACTGGTCATAATTTTTAACCAAATAACCATTCAGTTGACATATCGTCAGCGTGGCCGAACATTTGGTTATCCGACTAGCACTCGTAGTGGTCGCATTGGGCGACAACTGTTCTACCTCTACTTCATTAATTGTTACCACCAAATTATCATTATCCACACCAAATCTCTTGATCCAACCATATCTGGTCAAAATAGGACTGGAGCCGAAATAAGCCAGAACTTTGGTGGCTAAATCATTGGCCAGTTTTTGCCGGAGTTGGTCGTGCTCCGGAGTTCTGTCTAGGAAAATCGGGTTTTGGATAATTGATTGGGGAAAGATTTTTTTGAGATCAGTTTGATAGTAACGACCAGCCCGCGGTCTAATTACTTGTCTGGGCTCATAACCCGCTTGACCGTTTTTTTGCCATAACACCACCAGTGGTGCGCCGATGTCTTTTGTTTGCATCAGAAAATTATCACGCCAAGCATACTGGGTAACGGCGAGCCAGATATAGGCTTTAGTGCTACTTGCCCCCTCTTCCGTAGCCAGAGTTTCGTAGGCCAATACCGAAAGAGTAGAAGTTCCTTTTAGGTCAAGTTGTTCCATTAGGAATTTTTTCAACAGGAGATCTTGATTGCTAGTCATCGACCTGAAAGAACGACTTATGGCCGGTATTTCACTGATCATTTTTTGCCAATCGGTTTGGTCTATCCCTTTTAATTTACCGCCATCTTTGGATATCTCTAGCCAAAAGCTTTTTCCCGTTAACTCGCCAATTTTTTGACTGTTCAGATCGTTATAATCATGGTTTAGCACTAACACGCTAAAAACTGGGGTTAGCCGGTCGGCCGGCGCGGGTAGACCTGTCTGCGCAGGCAGATAATAAAAATCCGTGCGGTTTTTCCCCTCTCTTATCTCATAACGATCTCGCCACCAAAAAGGCAGAGTGAGAGAATAGCCATAGGAAGGGTGAGTAAAGATGAGACCGGCACGGCCTTCGGACAATCCCGAAGCCGTTGATGCGGTTTGGGGAGTAGGGGATTTTTGATTAAAAAAGTAAAGGTAGCCGGCCAACAAAATTAGACCAGCAAAAAAAACCAGAAAAAGAGACTGGCTAATACCTTTACTAGCCGGAACAAAAAAACGTTGGTTACTATTTGGCATCACTCGAGATTTGCTTCTGGACTTCCTCAAACTCGTTCTCTATTTCCTTGAGCCGCTCGCGGCTGTTTTTGATGAGCCCCGCGCCTTCCTTTACCTTCTCCAAACCAACTTCCACATCCACCTCTTTCTGTTCGTCAAACCAGCGGACAATATCGGCTAGTTTTTTAAGCGCATCGCTTAAATTTGATTTAGTCGTCATTCCATTAGAAATTTACCCCGTGTGAAATTTTACCTTTCGTCGACTCTTGGCAAAAGATAGTACTTTGGCTCTTGTTTAATTTTGTCGTAGATACTTTGTCCATGAAAATTTCTATCGGGGTTTATTTGCTAATTATATCTATTGTTTGACTCAGCTCTAATGCTTACCTATGCCACCCATCTTCAGTTTTAACCCCTATTTCCCTGCCTGCCGGCAGGCAGGTAACGGGACAAGTGCTTTTTCTCTATACTCCTAACCTCTGAATAAATTTTACCGTCTTGTAATCTTACCTCAATTTCCTCCCCCTTTCCAATTCCCGCCACAGACTTTAAGATTTTACCACCAGCCGAAACCAAGCTGTAACCCAGACGCAGTTGTCGTTCCGGATTATTGGTCGTAATAGAGGCATCAGCCAGTTTCAAATAATCCAGCACCATCCTTAGATTTTTCTCAAAATGAAGGGTGATGGATTCTGCCAAATTAGAGAGTGAGGTTGAATAACTTTTGATTTGAGCCCCAATGGATGAGAAGTATTGTTTGAGTCGATAGTCCAAAGCACGAAAGTTTTCAAAAATCAGTGAAAAATTTTTCTTAAGTCGTAAAGAGAACGTTTGAAGCGAATATTTTTGATCGAAGAGCTCCTTCCGATAGCGACCAAAAATATCTTTGGCGTATAAATTAATTTTGGCCAAGGCCTGCTCCCAGCTATAGCTTAAAAGTTTTGCCACTCCAGTGGGTGTAGAGCAACTGCGATCAGCCACCAAGTCCAAGAGCGACACATCCTGATCGTGGCCAATACCAGCCACCACTGGCTTGGGAAAATTAACAATTTCTCGGACCAACGCTTCATTATTGAAAGATAGAAGCGATTCCAACGATCCGCCACCCCGTACCAAAACCAGCACGTCTATATCTTTATCTTTAAAATAGCGCACCGCTTTAATCAGGCTTGGTACCGCCTGCACGCCCTCCACGCGTGAATCCAAAAATTTAATCTGGAAACCAAATTGGCCCAAATTGGTGCGGAAATCAAAAATCGCTTCGCCTTGCCGGGAAGTGATCAAGCCGATTTTCGTCGGAAACAGCGGAATCGGTTTCTTGCGTTCCGGCGCAAACAATCCCTCCGCTTCCAGCTTCTTTTTTAATTCCTCGTATTGCTGTTTAAGCGCCCCTTCGCCAACCATTTCAATTGTATCGACATGAAAAGACAATCTGCCAGACGGTTTATAAACATTAGGCCAGCCGTGCACCACGATTTCCATTCCTTCTTTCAGCTCCACTCCCGTCAAACGGTAATTACTTTTCCAGATGAGACAGGAGATCGTGCTGCCGTCTTCCTTATCTTTGAGACCAAAATAATAATTGCCATTGCGTTCGTCCACACTACTCACCTCTCCTTTTATTTTCACTTCAAATGTCCGCAACCCGGTATTCACCAGATCTAAAAACACGGAGACAGAAAATATTTTTTCTCCGGTTCGAGCTGCGGCAATAATTTGGTCTGCCGCTGATCCCGTTAGAGGCAGGTCGTCCTTAGACAACCGGAGCGGAGCGGTTTCTAAACGGGACATTATCTCCAAAATCTCACGTCCATACTTCGCCAATTTCTTTTCCTTAATCCCTTTCACTTCCAATAACCCTTTCTCTGTTTTTACATCATTTACCACAATTTCCTCCAGTGTCTGATTTCCTAGCACCCTAAAAATCTCCACGCCCTCCTGGCGGGCTTGTCGATCTCTCCATTCTCGTAATTGTCGTAACTTCTTCGCATCCATGCGGATTTATCTTATGGAATAAAAATTTGTTAAAATGTTAAATTACAAATTAAAGATGGGGTACATTTTCATTTTAATTTCTAATTTGTAATTTTTAATTAGGCGATGCGATGCAACGCCCAGTTAATCAGCGCTAATACAATACTGAATATTACCGCCACCCAGAAACCAACTATACTGAAACCCGGAACAACCCAAGCCACTAAGAGTACCATCAGCGCATTAATGATCAAGGCAAACAAGCCGAGC
>JBBUAE010000014.1:10813-15386 GCA_038061005.1 Patescibacteria group bacterium
GGTAGGGTCAAAATTAGCAATATGGGCTTAATCAGAACGTTAACGATGCCCAAGACCAGTACCGCCACTAGCGCCGACCAAAACGAGCTAATCGTAACAGCCCCCGTCCAAAAACCGTTAATGATGTAGGCGGCAATGACAATCGCCAAAGTAGACGCGAGCCAATTAAGAAGAATTTTCATCATTATTATATTTAGTTTTTAATACCTTATATTCTAGAAACTAAACAACATTTTGCAAAGTGACAAATCGCCAGCGTTTATATTGATCCCGATAAAACTGATTATTTTGATAACCAAAATCTGTAATTAATTTTTCTATGGCTGGTTTCTGGCCAGAGTCAAATTCCAACCAAATCTGCCCGCCAGGCTTTAAATAATTCTTGGCTTGCTTGAGAAATTTTCTGATAAAAAGCAGACCATCAACTCCGCCGCGTAGGGCTTGCTTTGGTTCCCACTTCATTACGCCAGCTGGTAACTTACGCCTCACCGGAATATACGGAGGGTTAGCCAATACATAATCAAATCTTTTAGTTACATTGGATAGAATATCAGACTGGATAATTTGATAGCGGCTTGGGGGAATTTTGTTTAATTTTAAATTGGTCTCAATTTGGGTGAGCAACTTCTTATCTTTCTCCGTGAAAACCACTTTACTATTCGGCACATTCTTTAAAATAGCGATGCCAAGGCAACCCGATCCGGCAAACACATCCAAACATTTGACTGGCTTTAGTACCTTCTGTTTATAGGAACAGAATATACTAATTTTCTTGATTGCCTGCTCCACCCAATATTCAGTTTCCGCTCTAGGGATAAGGGGCTTATAACTTAGACCAATTTCGCAATTTAAAAAAGGCACCGATCCAATTAGATAGGCCAGCGGCTCTCCGGTCTTTAATCTCTGAATGTCTTTGGTCAATAATTCGGGGTCAGCATGGCCGCCATATTTATCTCTAATAATCCAAGCAATTTCTTGGCTATCTTTTTTCCCTCTTAAATCTAGCTGTTTCATTATTAGCGCCATTATACAAGTTCCCTGGTGTCAGAGCCATAGCAAAAAATCCCTGATTTAAAAACCGGCTAGTTTTATCACTATATATAAAACCGCCATACCTAAAACAGTCATCATCGTAGTCCATTTGGTCGGATGATTATGGTGGCTTTCCGGTAATAGATCGCTAGCGCCAATGTAGAGGAAAAAGCCGCTAAAGAGAGCTAAAGTTACTCCTAGCCCCACGGCTGGTAATTTAAAAAATAGCGTAATGAGCACCCCCACCACCGGGGCTAGCGCGTCAACAAACAACCATTTAAAAGCGAGCTGACGATCGCCACCATTTTTTAAGATCATACTAACCGTATTAATGCCATCAGAAAAATCGTGGATCAAAACAGCCGTTGTCACCACCGCACCAACAGCGGGAGAAACCTGAAAAGCAAAACCAATAGCCATGCCATCAAGCAGACTATGAAAAGACAAGCTCCCGGCCCCTAATTTACCCCGGCCAGGCTGTTCGCTGTTTTCATGATTATCACCATGATAATGATGCAAGGAAATAATCCGATCCAAGATTAAATAAACGACAAAACCCAAAGCTGAGAAAGCCAACACTTCGTCAGCCGAAAAAATAGCGCCAGCCAAATTGATTGATTCCGGCAGTAAATCAAAAAAGACTACACCAATTACGGCTCCAGCACTGAAACCTAGGATTAAATGTAGTTTGTCTTTAAATCTTAAAGCCATCAATCCGCCCAAAAAGGTGGAGAGGAAAGTCCCTAAACTGATTAGAATTACCATAGGAAAATTACTGAAATCTTAATATGATTAATATTATCATAAAAAATGGAGTCCCCAAAGCTAAACTCCTTCCCAGTTCTACTCGTCAGCCAACTTAGCATTTAGAGCTTTGCTTACCTAATATACTTTTTGTCTCAAGATGTTATGATAGAAACAATTTGGCTAAAAATAAAAAAGCGGGCAACCCAATGCCTAATAAACTAACTCTACTACTACTCATCTTATTAATCGCTCTGCCGATTGCTCTTGTTTATTTTATTATCCTCCACCCGACAAATATTTCTTTACCGCAAAATTTTATTTCCTCACTCTCCTTTGTCGCCCCACCTAAGCCGTCTCAATTTGTTGTTTTATCTTTTGACGGCTCTAAAGACCTGAAAATGTGGCAAGCCACCCAGCAATTTGCGGAAGAGATGGCCACCGCTAGCACCACAGTCAAATTTACTTATTTCGTCAGTGGCGTTTATTTTTTAGAGAAAGATCACAGACTTATCTATCAAGCACCCCGGGAACCGCGCGGGTCATCGCTCATTGGTTTTGCCTCTTCTAGTGAGGATGTGGTAAAACGAGTCGCCGCCATTAATCAAGCCATTGTGAGCGGCCATGAAATCGCTTCACACGCGAATGGCCATTTTGATGGTAGTCATTGGACATATAATGACTGGGTGCAGGAAATAGGAACTTTTGATTGGCTCTTGGCTAATATCAATACAAACAATAGTGGCGTGAGAAGCGATACGAGAGTTAACCTCCCGCCGCGGGCCATTGTTGGTTTTCGCGCCCCCTCCTTGGGTAATAATACGGCCATGGAAAAGGCCTTATCGGCTTTAAGATATCGCTATAATGCCGGCGCGACCACCAATAAAATCATCTGGCCATGGAAAAATGAGTACGGTATTTGGCAATTCCCGCTTTATTCTATGAGAATCAGTCCCGAATCACCTGCTTTCAGTCTCTTGATGGATTATAATCTTTTTCTGAAACAAACCGGAGCCCGTGATATAATCAAAAAAAATACTCCGGCTTGGGAGAGTACGTATTTAGAAACCAACAATGCCTACATGAAATATTTCAATGGTAGTTATAACAGTAATCGCTCGCCGATTTATATTTCTAACCATTTTTCGTTATGGAACGACGGCCTCTATTGGGAAGCCATGAAAAGCTTTGCCAGACAGGTTTGTGGCCGGTCTGATATAAAATGCGTAACCTATAAAGAGTTAACTGATTATTTAGATTCTCTACCACCCAGAGTTCTAGCCGCTTATCAAGCGGGTAATTTTCAGAAATAAAGAAATGGCAAGATCTGACCTTGCCAGAGATTCTTTCTTTTCACTGCTCAGTACGCTACAATCATAAAGCATCAGTTTAACAACAATTTATGTTAATTGACGAAGTAATAATTAAGGTAGAAGCCGGGCACGGCGGACGGGGCGGCGTTTCTTTCAACCGGATCAAGATGGCCTTGGGGCCCGATGGCGGCAATGGCGGTCGCGGAGGCAGTATTTCGTTTGTTGGAGTGCCAAATTTAAATGCTCTGGAACAGTTTCGCTTTAAAAAAGACATTCGAGCCAGTGATGGTAAACCAGGGCGCGGACATTTTGTTGATGGCGAAGACGGTAAAAACCTGGTTTTATCTGTTCCTGTCGGAACAGTCATTCGCAATTTAACTACCGACGCCAGTCGCGAGATCGTGCAAATCAGCGAAGAAGTGATCGTGGCGCGCGGTGGTTGGGGCGGGAAAGGTAATTTTAAATTTCGCTCGTCTATCAACACCCGACCGAAAGAATTCCAACCGGGTTTGGCAGGAGAAGCATATGAGCTCAAGCTGGAACTAAAGCTTATTGCCGATGTCGGTTTTGTTGGCCTGCCTAACATTGGCAAATCCACTTTGCTTAATCTATTGACTAGGGCTAAAGCTAAGGTAGCCAATTACCAATTCACTACTCTGGAACCAAACTTGGGTGTTTTTTACGATCTAATTCTGGCCGATATTCCCGGATTAATAGCGGGGGCGGCCGTCGGAAAAGGTTTGGGACATAAATTTTTAAAACATATTGAACGGACTAAAGTTCTGTTTCATTTTATCGCGGCTGATTCTTCGCACATAGCCGAGGATTACAAAATAATCCGTGCCGAGCTCGATGCTTACAATTCAGAGCTAACAAAAAAAACAGAATGTCTGATTCTGACTCGCTCGGATGAAGTCAAACCCGAAGCCTTAAAAAAAATATTAACCGGAGCTAAAAAACTAAATAAAAACGTTATTGCTATTTCCGCCTATGATGATGAGAGTTTAGATCAGGTCAAAAAAATACTCAATAGATTAATTAAAGAAAAAACAAGCGCCGATCTTTTTTAAAACCAAGCTCCGCCAAATGAATCAGAAAAACGATCGCCACCGAGATCATTAGCCCCTCAAACATGGAAATCGAAACCAGAATCAGGTAGTGGTAAGTGATGAGCAGGTTAAGTATATTTGTATGGTGCCTGTAAGTATATCATGGGGGTCTGTTACCAAAAGGCCCGCTTGTCGCGGGTCTTTGTCAATTGCTAAAAAATGTTTATCTGTTGAGCAACCGGGAAATAGCGTCCTGAAGCTGTTGGATCTGCAACATCAAACTTTGGATCGAGGGCTGATTCCCTCCCGCCGGAGAAGGAGCGGCTCCATTAAGAGATGCCATCGTCGCTGGTCCCATGAAGCCTACAGCGTCTATTCCATTCGCCAACTGATACGCTTTCAGGGCTTTCATAGTTGCCGGTCCGAAGAAAGATG
>JBBUAE010000015.1:0-1707 GCA_038061005.1 Patescibacteria group bacterium
GTATATTCCGAGACAATGACCTTACCGCCATGCCTGCCGGCGCCCGGCCCGATATCCACCAAATAGTCGGACGAAAAAATCGTATCTTCGTCGTGCTCCACCACGATAATCGTATTGCCCAAATCGCGGAGGCCTTTTAAGGTCGTGATTAATTTATCGTTATCGTGTTGATGCAAACCGATGGTCGGCTCATCCAAAACATACAAAGTACCCACCAAGCGTGAGCCCAGCTGGGAAGCCAATCTGATTCTTTGGGCTTCCCCGCCCGAGAGAGTATTGGCACGACGGTCTAAGGCCATGTAGTCTAAGCCGACATTTAGCAGAAATTGCAGGCGAGACTCAATTTCTTTGAGTACCACTTTGGAAATGGCTTTTTCTTTGGGGGATAATTTTATTTTAGCAAAAAAGTTATAAGCATCATCAATGGCTAAGGCAGACAAATCGACAATATTTTTCCCTCCCACGAGCACATGGAGAGCTTCCTGGCGTAATCGCGCACCATGACATTCTGGACACGGTTCAGCGCTCCAAAGATGTTTAGTCCCCAAGCCATGGCAGGCCGAGCAAGCTCCATAAGGCGAGTTGAACGAAAACAGCCGCGGTTCAATTTCCGGATAAGAGAATCCGTCATTCGGACAAGCGAATTTGGAAGACATTAAGAAACTTTCGCTTGCCCGTAGAACTTTGGCTGGATTAGGGGAGCCGACCATAATCCGCACTAAGCCTTCAGATTCTTTCAGGGCCCGCTCCACCGCTTCGGACAAGCGTTCATTGGCCGAATCCACCACTGCTTTTTCTACCGATTCTTTTATTTTGGTTTTCCTTTGTTCCGCCGTAGCTTTAGGCGCAGGCGAGTTTTTAACATCATCATAGATAAACTCTTTGATCGCCACTTCATCCACCAAAACATCGATTTCGTGCTTGGTCGTCTTGGCCAAAATAATCCGCTCGCGTAATTTCTTTCTGTTCCCATCAATTAAAACTTCGGTATAACCTTTATCCAACAAATCATAAAGCAGTTGATAGTATTCCCCTTTTCGTCCACGCACCAAGGGCGCATAGATCCCCATTGTCAAAGACTGACCTTGACAATCCTGACGGGTAGAGATTTCAGCAATTTTTTCTTTCACAAAATTTACAATCTCTTCATTAGACAGTTTTTTAATTTCCTGGCCGCAGACTAAGCAATACGGTTTGCCCACCCGGGCGTAAAGCACCCGCAGATAATCATAAATCTCTGTAATGGTTGCCACGGTGGAACGCGGATTCTGCGAGCGCGATTTTTGGTCAATGGAAATAGCCGGCGATAAACCGGAAATTTCATCTACATCCGGCTTCTGCATTTGTTTCAAAAACTGGCGGGCATAGGCCGATAAGGATTCCACATACCGGCGCTGGCCTTCGGCAAAAATCGTGTCAAACGCCAAAGACGACTTGCCGGAACCGGACAAGCCTGTAATGACCACCAGTTTATCCCGCGGGATTTCCAGATTGATGTTTTTCAAATTATGCGTCCTGGCCCCGCGAATTTTGATTATTTTTTCTTCCATCGTATTTTATAAGCCCAAACACCCCGTGGTTTGCCCGTGGGGTGAGACTATCTTGGTTCAATGACTACTATACCATAAAAAATCAGCCAATAAAATGCCGCCGTTCATCAATATAGATTACTAGGCGGCTTAACCGGAAGGTCTCAAACTGGTTCCT
>JBBUAE010000016.1:0-3525 GCA_038061005.1 Patescibacteria group bacterium
CCGGCAGGCAGGGGCTCGTCAGCCTCAAAACCCCCTAAAAAGTCTCTACCTCAACTAGTTTCGTAATTCAAGACTGTTTAAATAATATTGCGGCCAGTCAAAAATTTTGACTGGCCGCTAGTCTTTTACCCTATTTGGTCTGCAACAGTAACGGGTAGATACCAATACTCATGAAAAACACCCGGCTTCTGACTGGAGGGTAATCTTATGCCGGTTCGCTGGAAACCGATTTTCTCGCCGCTGTGGATGATCGCTCCGTTGTCATCGCGCATTCTAGTCAACACTAAGATTTTTTGCCCTTCGCGTACCAAGCGAGCTTGAAACTCTTGGCGGAGTAACAGCCCAAGACCTTTGCCTTGGTGAGAAGTAGAAACCATCACTTCCCTTTCCCAAACAAGCGACCAACCAGGAAAGTGCGAGGCCACGAATTCTTCCAATTGCTCGCCTCGTTCTTTACGCAGCCCGCTCTCGTTAAGAGAGTTCCACCACACAGCTCCGACAACTTGACCGATTTCGTTCTCTGCTACCAAGCAGCGGAAATTGGGTTGTGATGAATTATGTTCCCAGCGGGTGCGAACAATTTCCTCCGATAACTGTTCGTACCAGGGATAACCGCTAAAAGCCTCTCGGTACATGCCTAAAATCCCCGGAATGTCAGTATTAGGAAAGAGATCCCTAATCTTCATTGGTTATTACCTCCTTTTCGATAATGTTTAAAGACCGGAATTTGCTAGTCGCATCTTATAACACTTTATACCTTCGGTCAAGTATTGATTGGTTAGTAGCGGATAGTATTCTTCCCCATTAAGTGTGGCCAATTGAAAATCATCCAGTTTCAGCTCGCTTTTTTTGCCGTTGATTAAAAACTTTCCATAAACCAAAAAAACTTGCTGAGAAAAAGTTTCTTTTTTAGTCTGGTTACTGCCAACGAGCAAGTTTCTCATGGCTTCTGCGGTAATTTGGACTGCCTTGGCGACGGCTTGCTCGCGTGTTTTTCCGTAGGTCCCAAATTCAATTTCCAAAGAATTGTCTAAAAATTGACAAATGGGCCCGGTGAGGCGACCGGAGGTCGAAGGCCATAGGACAACCTTGTCAATCACGACGGCTTTTACCATTTTTGGATTGTGGATTTCCCGTTTTGGTATCACGACGAAAGATTGTGCGCTTTTAGACGCGATGTGCAAATCGAAGACATAATCGTATTTCCGAGCAGTGTTTAAATTCTCCCAAGCGATTTTTTCTTCGTAGACAGGCGAATCTTTTTTGCCTGGATATACTCTATTTAGATCAGCTTCGATGAACCTGCCATTCTTCTTTATGGCCCGCGGGTTACCAACCAAGACGTCAAAATCCCCTTTTTTGATCCCGGGGAAAATTTTAAGCTTTTTTACAATTTCGAGGCCAATGTCCTCGTCTCCGTGAGTGCCCACGATTAGCAGTATTTTAGATTGAGATGCCGAAGACATGCGGGATAATTATTTGACTAAACTAATCGCCTTTTTCACTGCCTCTTGAGCCGTTTTGACCGGTATGACCCTAAAGCGCTTGCGCTGGTCAAAATACTGGCCGGCCAGTTTGTCTGCCCAGCCACCAGTTTTAGTCAGAGCCACTACTGGGATATTCAATTGATAGGCAATTGCCGCTTCTGTCAGAGTGCCCGAACCGCCCGATATAATAATAATTGCGTCACAAGAGTTGACTAAAACGAATTCCCTTCCTCCGCCTCGTTCTAAGCCAGAGCAAATAAGAACATCGGTATACCCGTCCTTATCCCAAATTTCTTTCCCTTTCCCATAAGTTACTCCCACGGTTAATCCTCCCGCCTTTTTAGCACCTCGCGATGCTGCCGTAGAGAGAGAATCATAGTCTTTTTCCGCCCCGTAAACGGTAATATTACCTGATTCGGCAATATATTTCCCAACCTCTTCGGCCAATTTTTCTAATTTTTTAGAGTATTTCAAATCGGCCGCTGAACCCATAACTCCAATTTGGCATCTTCTTTTGTTTGTTGTATTCATAATTATGTCTTTATATCACATTTTTTTAAAAAAGAAAAATAAATAGGCTTATCACTTGTGTTTCAAACAAGATGGTAAGCCTATTGTTTCAGGGTTGTTCTAAATTACAAGATAAACATTACTCCCAGATTTTCTGTTTGATATCGCCGAGGAGCATGACGATACGTGACGATGCCGCTCCGGCAAATAGATCGCTACCCAACACATACGGAACGGAAACAAGGGGCCGAATCTTCTTCAGATCAGAGATGGTGATTTCTCCCTCATTTGCCTCCTCGAGCGTTAAGAAGATGTTAGCGGCCTGCTCGAAACAAAAATTAACGAACCACTTGAATTCTTCCAGATCGTGAGTATTGATCCCGGTCCAGTCAGCCATCGGGCAAAACGGCAACAGATAAGGAGCACTCCGAGAATAGCCATCATGCGAATAGAATGGGTAGGCATCCGTATATGGATCTTCCGGCTTTGAAGCTTGTGGATCCTTAACACCGAAGCCCACGACCTTACCGCAGTTAGGCATAAAAGGAATGAAATCGTGATCCGGCATCCAATCGACCAGGTGATCGACAGATTCCGTCGTGATAAGACGGCCATTTTTACCTAGGGCTTTGATAATCTTGGCCTCGGCCTTTGGGAAAGTAAAACCGGTAATCACGCCGCGCACCAGCCCACCAGCTTGGTGAATGCGCTGGATAATACTGACGAGAGAATCCCCGGTAAAGGCCCCATCCTCCATGAGGATGATTGGCCTTTGGGCGGAAGCTGCCACCAAAGCCCGAATTTGCTCGGACAAAGATGGAAAGCCCGGTCGTGGTCCGATACCAAGAGGATTGCCGTTATAGTCAATGATTCGGTTGACCTCTAGCATATAACCATGGATCGGATTGGCAATTTCAGAACAGGTGCTGACAATGAAACTGCCTTCGATGATTGACCGATGTTGGTCGCTTTGCGCGATGCTGATGATCTGCCTCGCCATTTCCGACGTTCGGATGAACCGAACTTCAATATGGGGCATAAGATGGCGCAATTTGCTCGCCAGCATGATCTGGAACTCTTCGATGGCCTGGTATACTTTTTCCGAAACAGCAATACCCGCCAGCTCGAAAAGTCGAATTTTCTCCTCAAGATCGCAGGTGAGCATGTAATGTTGCGTAATAGGTTTGGTCATTGCGAAACGGGGAATTTCTTCCTCGTCAACCCGACTATTAGCCTCGGCATGGATTGTGGCGCTATTATTCATAGCTAGAGTCCTCCTTTTTTCTTTCTGGACTTTGTGTTTCCAATCTTCAAATGGGGGGAAAGACGTTGGATTGATCTATTTTTTATGTCTAACTGTATTTTAAAAGAACATAAACTTTTAACATCCTAGAAGACCACCGCTTTATTGTCAAGTTTGACATAAATAAATATTGTGATACAGTAAACATAGTATTTGGTATTTTACAATCATACCATCTTGATTTCTAAGGGTTTCAACCATGTTTGATCTAAACTCTAAACACAG
>JBBUAE010000017.1:0-1432 GCA_038061005.1 Patescibacteria group bacterium
GCAATGTCGGTATTGGCACGACTAATCCGATGGCCAAACTCCATATTGTAGAACCATCCAATGGCGGCGATACACTCATTCTTGATTCCCCTGATAAGCCGAATATTGAATTTGCGTACAATGGAGCCAAAAATTACACGATCACTTACGCTCCGTCTGCCGATAGCACTTTTAGAGATGGAATAAATATCGGAGGGGGGACAAATAAATCAATCCTAAACATCAGTACGAGGAATGGTGGCACGGTTCTTGTTAACGGCAACTCGGTGCAAACCTCAGATTTGCGCCTGAAGAAAAATATTTCGTCGATCGGGCAAACATTAGGCAAACTGCTTTTACTAAATGGTGTTTTATACAACTGGAAAACTGAACAGGATGGCTCCGCCAAACATGCCGGAGTGATTGCTCAAGAGGTGGAAAAAGTTTTTCCGGAATTAGTCAGTACTGATAGCACGGGTATCAAGAGTGTTGATTATAACGGGATGGTAGCACCCTTGATTGAGTCTATAAAAGAGCAACAAGCCCAAATCAACGAACTCAAACAGCAGGTTAAAGACTTAGAGTCTCGCCTAAAATAATTTTATCCAAGACGTATAAAAACCGCCGGTCGTAATCGGTGGTTTTTATTTTGGGCCGGTGGGCAGAAACAACAATCTTGCATTTACGTTAGGGTTGTGCTAGAAATGAATCAACTTTTGCCCTGCTCTTTCCTTTAAAAGTCCTAATCTCAGACTTTTATCAGTTTTTAAGCATTTAGCCATGTAAGTTTTTAATAATTATGAAAAAAATCCTAATTTTGATTTTGACCTTGGTAGCCATTACCGGTACTGCGCAGGCGGTGGCGATTGATGATTCCATTACCCCGCAAAATTGCGATCGGTCGGACGCGCGCTGCGCTTCTTTTTTGGACACCTCGTCCAACGGGCAAATTAAGTGGGGTGGTTTAGTGGCCGGAGGTTTGCGTTCGCTAACGAACTTTTTTGTTGACGGCCGGATGGGTCTAGGCACGCTTCGGCCCGACACGGGCGAGCAAGTCCTGCGGCTTGATGTCAATGGTGCCGTTGGCGCTAATTTTTACTGCGATGAGAACGGCAATCACTGCGTAGCCGGTGACTCGCTTGGAACAGGCGGTCCAAGTACCGGCGTCTTGATCATTCAAGGCACAGGCATTAATGTCACTCGCAATGCCACGACTAGCGCTTACATCATTAGCATTGATCCGACGACCGCTCAGCGGCGAATTAATGGCTACTGCGAAGTTGGTCAGGCGATTAAAAAAGTCAATCAAGATGGAACAGTAGACTGCCAAGCGATAACCGGTGGTACCGATTCGTTCTGGGCTGGAAACGGATTAAATATTACCAATACGAATAGCGGCAATGTCGGCATTGGGACGACCGAACCGGCCAGTAAATTACAGATTGTCGGATCA
>JBBUAE010000018.1:0-15950 GCA_038061005.1 Patescibacteria group bacterium
ACAATACTCCTTTTGCCGGCTGGAAAGAAGCTTGGGGAGTGCATCACCGCCGGGATTGGGATCTAAGCCGGCATACCAAATATTCCACCATGGACCTTTCTTACTATGACGAAGAGGCGAAAGAGAGGTTTATCCCTTGGGACATTGAATGTTCCGGTGGAGTGGATCGGGCGGTTTTATTCGTCTTACTCGAAGCTTACATGGAAGATGAAATGGGGGGTGAACCGCGAGTGTTCCTAAGACTTAAACCGTCGCTCGCACCGATTAAGGCCGCTGTCTTTCCTCTGCTAAAAAATAAGCCGGATTTGGTGGCTAAAGCCAAAGATATTTATCATAATTTAAAATCAGAAATTACCCAAATTATGTTTGACGATAACGGTAATATTGGCAAACGCTATCGTCGGCAAGACGAAATCGGCACGCCGTATTGCGTAACGGTGGATTTCGAAACGCTAGAAAATGATACGGTAACACTGCGCGATCGCGATACGGGAAAGCAGACGAGGATTCCGGCGGGGGAAATTATCACTCACCTTAAGTAACCAATCAAATATGTACTCCAAAAAAGTTCTAGCTAATGGAATCAGATTAATTACTGTCCCGCGGCCAGACAGTCTGTCGGTTAATATTTTGGTGCTAGTGGAAGCCGGTTCCAAATATGAAACTAAAAATCAAAGCGGCATCTCGCACTTTTTGGAACATATGTGTTTTAAGGGAACAAAGAAACGGCCGACCGCTCTCTCCATTTCTGGCGAACTAGACGCTCTGGGAGCGCAATACAACGCTTTTACTAGTCAGGAATACACCGGTTATTATGTCACCTGTTTGCCGGATAAGGTGGAACAGGCCTTAGACATTATTTCTGATATGTACCTAAACTCGACTTTTGACGCCAAGGAAATTGAGAAAGAAAAAGGGGTAATTGTAGAGGAAATAAATATGATTGAAGATATTCCAATGCGCAAGATCCAAGACCTCTTTACAAAATTGCTTTACGGCGATCAGCCGGCAGGCTGGGATGTCGCCGGCCGGGTGGAGACGGTGAAAAAAATAAGCCAGCCGGATTTCCTTGCTTACCGGCGGAGTCATTACGTGGCAAACAAGACCATTATCTTGGTGGCTGGTTGCTTACCGGCCAAAACAATCGGGGCGCAAATCAGAAAGTGTTTTGCCGATTTGAGCCGCCAGCCCGGACGAAACAAATTGCCCGTTAAGGAAAAACAGAGCCGGCCTAACCTCTTGGTTTTTCACAAACCATCAGACCAGACCCATCTAGTGCTGGGTTTCCGCACCTTCGGCGTTAAACGGGAGGAAACTTATACCGCCGAAGTTTTGACGATGATTCTCGGTGGAAATATGAGCTCGCGCCTGTTTCAAAAAATTCGTGATGAAATGGGGGCGGCTTACTACATCCGCGCTCACCACAACAGTCTGACTGATCATGGCTACCTAGACATCGCGAGTGGAGTGAAAAACAATAAAGCCGTTCCTGCGCTCGAAGCTATTTTGAGAGAGTGCCGCCGCCTCGCGGAAGAGGAGGTTCCCCAAACTGAATTGGCCAAAGCCAAAGACAGTCTGATCGGGACAACCTACCTGTCGCTTGAGACGCCGACTGACCTTAGTGTTTATTATGGCTTGCAGGAATTGCTCAAGCGGGAAATGATGACGCCGGAAGAATTTGCTAAAAAAATCAAAGCGGTAACGGCGAAAGACATCAAACAATTGGCCAAGCGCGTCTTTACCGATCGCGGATTGAATTTGACCATTCTCGGTCCGCATAAAAACAAAAAGAAGTTCAGTCAAGTTCTTCACTTATATCCACACACTAATTAAACGCGTTATAAAGACAGGTAAGTTTTATCTAAATCCCCACACCTTCCCGTGGGGGATTGGACTCCGTGGGAAGGATTTCTACAACATCCATTCATCTCCGCAGTAAGTTGCTGGGTATCTTGGGAAGGTGTGGGGATAAAGTTTGATGACAAAGACGGGGAATAATCGAAATGATATATTAGTGTGCGGGTATAGTAAAAATAACAGATTTGAGTTAAGATAAAAGAGTTAAAAAATCAAGGCTAAAACAATGGATTCCGTAGTAGAAAATAGCAGTGCAATGATTGTTACTTCGGGAAAAGTGAAGGATTGAGAATATTATCAGCTAATTAACATAAAATGGCAGACTGTATTTCATTACAAAAGCAATAATGCCATTTTTCACTAACGGGATGGATAAGGAGGACAATAAACTAACCATTGATATTACCACTGGGACGATCGTCAAAATCGTAATCTCTCTTTTTTTGGTATTTGCCATTTTCGAGTTGAAGGGACTGATTTTAATTATTTTGACGGCAATTGTCATTGCGTCATCCATAGAACTAGGATCCAAGCGTCTGGTAAAAATGAAAATCCCGCGTGTCTTGGCAGTGTTGGCTATTTATATTGGTTTTTTCTTAGTTTTGTTTATTTTCCTGTCTTTCCTCCTGCCGTCTCTCTTTGGCGAATTGGTAGATCTGGCGCATAATCTACCGGAACGCATTCAGTCCATGGACCAAGTCAATTTGTCTTTAGACCCACTGTCTTCCATTACCGGTGGTTTAGCTTCCAGCTTCTCGGTTAAAGGTTTGATCTTACAAGTTTTGAAATTTATTACCCAAGCATCTGACAACATCTTCCGTACAGCGAGTGCCATTTTTGGCGGAGTGTTTAGCTCCATTCTTATTTTAGTCATTTCGTTTTATTTATCCGTTCAAGAAAGGGGTATAGAAAACTTCTTGCGCGTTGTTGTTCCGCTAAAGAACGAGAAATACGCCATTGATCTCTGGTTGCGATCGCAAGAAAAAATCGGGCGCTGGTTCCAGGGGCAAGTCCTGCTCGGAGTTATTGTCGGCCTCCTAGTTTTTCTCGGCTTATCTATTTTGCAAATCAAATACGCTTTGACTTTGGGTATCTTAACCGCTTTATTTGAAATCATTCCCTTTTTTGGCCCAATTCTTTCAGCGGTGCCGGCAGTCTTGCTCGGCTTTGGCGAAGGGATACCGACCGGCTTGATGGTTTTAGGGCTATATATTATCGTCCAACAATTTGAAAACAACCTGATTTATCCGTTAGTAGTCAAAAAGATCCTTGGCGTGCCGCCGCTCATTGTGATTTTGGCTCTGTTGGTTGGGGGTACTCTGGCCGGCTTTCTGGGTCTCATTATTTCGGTGCCGCTGGCAACAGTTTTAATGGAACTGGCTAATGACATCGAAAAAAGAAAACTCATCTTTAAGAATAATAATTCGGCTTAACCCCAGTCATGAATACCATTAGAGACCGCGGTCGCACAGGGAATACATAGATAAAATGAATTTCCAGATTGTTAAATATTATCAAAATAATCAAACGGGTCAAATCTTTGTGACCGCGACCTGTCTATAACGGGATGAAAGAACGAATTTACCTCACGACGACATTGCCTTATGTTAATGCCGCTCCGCATCTAGGCCACGCCTTGGAATTTGTCCAGGCAGATATCATCGCCCGTTACTTGAGACTCTCGGGTAGAGAAGTTTTTTTTAACACGGGAACTGATGAGCATGGTTTAAAAATATATACGAAGGCCTTTGAAATAAAAGAGCCGGTTTTAGACTACGTTGATCGTTATGTCAAACACTTTATTGCCTTAAAAGATACATTAGGATTAAGTTTTGACAATTTTATTAGGACGACTGACAAGCACCACATCAAAGCGGCGCAAGAATTCTGGCGACGATGCGAGCAGGCCGGAGATATTTACAAAAAAAATTACAAAATCAAATACTGTATCGGTTGCGAATTGGAAAAAACTGATTCGGAATTGGTAGACGGGTACTGCCCACTGCATCCGAATTCAGAGCTGGAGATTATTGAGGAAGAAAATTATTTTTTTCGTTTCTCTAAATATCAACAAGCCTTATTGGAACTGTATGACAATGCCAATTTTGTTATTCCGGCGAGCCGTCTAAATGAAATTAAAAATTTTGTGACTGGCGGGTTGGAAGATTTTAGTATCTCGCGCTTAAAGAGCAAAATGCCGTGGGGGATAGATGTGCCGGGAGAGGAATCATGCCTGCCTGCCGGCAGGCAGGTGATGTATGTTTGGTTTGACGCTTTGGTTAACTATGTCTCGGCTATCGGTTGGCCGGATGATTTGGATAAATTCAGTAAGTGGTGGCCCGCCATTCAATTTGCCGGCAAAGACAACCTGCGTCAGCAGTCGGCTATGTGGCAGGCAATGCTCTTGTCAGCCGGTCTGGAACCATCTAAACAGATCTTGATTCATGGCTTTATTACTTCGGCTGGGCAGAAAATGAGTAAATCGCGGGGTAATGTAGTAGACCCTCTTCAGGTGGTAGGTGAGTACGGGGTAGATGCTTTGCGTTATTACCTAGCGCGTGAAGTTACGCCGTTTGAAGATGGCGATTTTACCTGGGATAAGTTTAAGGACGCTTATAATGGTAATCTAGCTAACGGCCTAGGTAATTTAGTCAGTCGGGTAATTAAAATGTATGTGGCTTATGAAGCCGAGGCCAAACCCGAAGATTTAAAATCGGTGGAAGAGTGGATTAAGGATGATTTCTTTAAAGAATATCGCGAATATTTGGATAATTATGAAATTAATAAAGCGGCAGATTTTGTCTGGACGCAAATTAAAGAAGCCGACTTATACATCCAAAATACTCAACCATTTAAACTGTTTAAAGACAATCCAACTAAGGCGCGTGAACATGTTAGTTATCTAATCGGCGCTTTGTGGCGCATCTCGGTTGGTTTAGAGCCCTTAATGCCAAGTACCGCTCAAAAAATCAGGGCAGTGGTTAAAAATAAAGAGCTGTTAGCTCCATTGTTTGCTCGGAAAGACTAAATAGCTTTGAATTACAAAACTCGCCCGAGGAGTACCTTTTACCGAGACTTGGGAGCCTGCCTGCCGGCAGGCAGGCGCGGAGGGCAGCGAGCACGAGGAAAATTTTAGTAAAAATTTATAAGCGACGTAGAGCGAGAGTAATCCTAAAATTCAGTTTTGGGATTACCGAGCCGAGGAGCTTATATTGTATCCAGTTATATCCGTGCTCGGTAAAAGGTAGGCCGAGAAAGAGTTTCGTAATTCAAAATGAATAATAAAATGTAGAATGATTCCTAAACTTTTTGACATCCATTGTCACTTAAATTTACCGGATTTTGCCAATGATTGGCCGGCGGTGCTGGAACGTACGCTGGCCGAAGGTTGCTGGTTGATTAATGTCGGGGCGGATTTAGCCAGTTCCAAACTGGCAGTTCTCCAGGCAGAAACTAAGGAGGAGGGGATTTGGGCGACCGTTGGTTTTCATCCCACAGCCGCGTTGGATTTAACGGAAGCCAATTGGAATGAGGTGAAGAAGTTAGCGGTCAATCCAAAAGTGGTGGCCATCGGGGAGTGTGGACTAGACTATGCGAGAATGATAAGTAATGAATTGAGAATTAAGGCCAAACAAAAAGCCATTTTTGAAAAGCATATTAAATTAGCGCTGGAGTTGGATAAACCGTTGATGATTCATTGCCGTTCCACTAAAGATTCTATGGATGCCTACGAGGATGCGATAGCAATATTAAATGACTATAAAAAAACTGCTGGCGATAAATTGCGCGGCAATTTTCATTTTTTTGCGGGGGATGGGGGAGTAGGTAAACAAGTGTTAGACATGGGTTTCACCCTGTCATTCACGGGGGTCATTACTTTTGCCAATCAGTATGATGAGGTGATTAAAAATACGCCTCTTGATATGATCTTGGCCGAGACCGACGCGCCATTTGTGGCGCCCGTGCCTTATCGCGGGAAGCGATGCGAGCCGCTCTATGTAGTCGAGGTGGTGAGCCGGCTAGCGGAACTCAAGAATTTACCTGCTCAAAAAATGGCTGAAATCAGCGTGCAAAACGCCAAACGGAGTTTTGACATTTAGATAAAACCTTGTTAAGATAGCCCGATGGAAAACGATGTCCAATTAGATACATTAGAGACGAAAGAGGTTAAAACCTATGAATTAGGTTACCTTCTGTCGCCGCTTGTTCCTCAAGATAAGGTTGAGGAATCGGTTGAGACAATGTACCAGGCCGCCATCGTGGCTAAGGAGGGATCAATTCTCTTCCGGATAGTCCCAAAGATGCGTGCGCTGGCTTACCCGGTCTCCAAATTTATCAATAATAAGCGCAGTTCCTTTAGCGACGCTTACTTTGGTGCCGTCAAATTTACAGCCGCTCCGACAGCGATTGCGGGCGTTAAGGAGACGTTCACAGGGGATGGCGACATTATTAGATTTTTAATTGTCAGCGTGCCAAAAAATGCCGATCGGCCAGTGGTTCTTAAGCGGCCAATCGGTCGGCGAGTGCGACCTACGCTCCCAAAAGAAGCGGACGGTGAGAAAGGGGTAGAGATGACCTCAGAAGAGATAGATAAAGAAATTGAGGGTCTGCTGGCTACCACCAACTCTTAATTATCTAAAAAGTACCTGCCTGCTGGCCGGCCGGAAGGGGCAAATTGTAGCTGGGAAGAAAAAGTAGTAAGATAAACATACATAATCGATTTTTATCAGCATATAAATTTCTAATGGGATGTATCTTAACAAGGCGTTCGTTTATGGGAATTTAACCCGCGATCCGGAAGTGAGAGCCTTGCCCACCGGGGCACAAGTCACGAGTTTTGCCGTGGCCACCACGCGCTCCTGGAAGAACAAAGACGGACAGAAGCAAGAAGATACTCAATATCATAATTGCGTCGCTTTTGGCCCACTGGCGAAGATTATCGGCCAGTATTTGAAAAAGGGTCGGGGTATATTTGTAGAAGGGAGAATCCAGACTCGCAGTTGGGACGCTCAAGATGGAACGAAAAAGTATCGGACGGAAATCGTTGTGGAAAATTTCCAATTCGGACCAGGCGGACCGGCTGGTAGCGGACCGGCAAGCGGCAATAGTGCTCCGGTAACGGCCGAAGCTCCCCAGTCAGCGCCCGCTGAACAGTTGGACACGATCCAGTATCCGGAAGAAGACATCAATCCGGACGATATTCCGTTCTAATTAAATTTATCATATGAATTTACCAAAGAAGCAGTGCTATTTTTGCACCAACAACATTAAAGAGATTGATTACAGAGATGTGGAGGTCCTGAAGAATTTTATTGATACTCACGGCAAAATTATGAGTCACAAACGCTCGATTGTTTGTGCTAAACACCAAAGAAAACTAGCGACCGCCATCAAACGCGCCCGTTTCTTGGCCCTGATGCCATACATCGTTTCGTAAGAGCTTTTAGTTTTAGCTTGTAGCTTTTAGGGAAATCCAAATACAAAAAGAAAAAACCGGACAGCGACTCAATGTTGTCTGTCCGGTTTTGGGTTGGAGAAGATGTGATTGGTAGGATTACATTCAGTGAAAAAAGATTACTATTCCCAGAATGATACCAATGATACCCGCTCCCTCTGGCCAAAACTCATCCTTTTGGCAAGTTGCGCACATAATAATGAGCCAAAAGAATGAAAAGACAAGCAGGTTAGCCCCGAATAAACGAAACCATTCCATAATTCTCACCTCCTCTTAAGGTATCGGTTTTTCCATATATCAAACTTTTATTTACTTTATTAAGTATACTACTATATCAATAAAAAGTCAAGTATTAGGGCCAACTTGGCAAAATAGCCTTATTTTGAGGTGTTTTTATGGAATAGTCGGAAGATATCCTGCGAAGCAGTCCTTTTCCCTCTAACTTTCTCTTCCAATAAGTAAAAAATAAACAATTCTAGAAACTTGCGAAGCCATGGCTGGCCGGTTTTCGCCTTTTGAATTTTTGCCACAGGCGAAGGCGAAACAGCCAGCGCGGAGCAGAGAAAACCCCTCGCTGGAGGGGTTTTCGTGTTCTAGAATTGTTTAGTTTTTACTTATTCACTCTCTCAACATATTCTCCCGTCTCGGTATTAATACTGACGACATCTCCTTCATTCACAAACAGGGGAGCGTTGACAGTAGTACCGGTCTCAAGGGTGATAATCTTGGTTCCTCCGGTGGCGGTATTACCTTTGACGGCCGGTGGTGCTTCAGTAACTTTCAATTCCACCTTGATCGGCACTTTTACCCCCATAATGCGTTCCTGGAAGGAAACCAGTTCTACGAGCGTGTTTGGCTTAACAAACTTAATATCATCACCAACCTCCTCATTCGTCAATTTGAAACGTTTGCTAGGGTCTTTTTCCTCACAGAACCATAGTTCGTTACGATTGGCATATAAATACTTAATCTGGCGGCTATCTAGCTCGGCTTCCTCGGCTGCTTCGTTTTGATGGAAAGAATATTCCATCACCTTTCCGGTAATTAAGTTCTTCAATTTAGTGGCGTTAACCGGCTTGCGCTGTTGTTTGCGGAAAACGTGGGAAGTGATGACTTCGTAAGGTTCACCCGCCATAATAATGCATTTTCGCGGCTTGATTTCGTTGTATTCTAACATAAAAAATTTTAACTTTTGGTGACGCCTCCTATCTTAGCGAAAGCAGTAAAAAAAGTCCAGTTTCCAAGCTTCTTTTCGTGTGTTTGCTTTTTGTTTCATACATGGTATAATAAAAAAAGGGTTCTTTCCGTTCCCGCTCTCTCCATCTACACTCCTCGTAGGAGGATTATTCTCATGAAGAAGCACATGTTGTGGCCGCCGAAGCCGGACACAAAAGGTCGCTCACAAAGGGTGAAGTCGGCACGCCCACTTAGCCCTCACGAGTACACCGTGCTTGATACGGACCTCAATCCCAATACTTTTGGGGTTGATGATGATAATGCGGTTATCTCTCGTTTCACGCATCTCGCTCATACCTGTAATGTCTAAAGTTTTCATCGCGCCCGATGAGATAATCGTCATCCCTCCGACAGGTCAACCTGTCGGAGTTTTTTTTGATCCACTTCTCTCTGGTCTTATCTATTCTACCGGTTCAGCCATTTTCTCTTTGATTTTTTTAATCAACTCACTTTTTACTTTCGGGTTTTCTTTGAGGAAGGTGCGGGTAGCGTCATAACCTTTGCCGAGTTTAGTTTCGCCATAAGCGTAACTGGCACCGGATTTTTGAATCAATCCATACTTTTCGCCCAGGGCAATAATTTCCCCTTCAGGCGAGATGCCTTCGTTATAAAGCAAATCAAACTCCGCCATTTTAAACGGGGGAGCAACTTTATTTTTCACGACTTTAACGCGCACGCGCCCGCCCATTACCTCTTCACCCTTTTTAATCTGGGCAATGCGGCGGACATCTAGCCGAACCGAAGAATAGAATTTAAGCGCTTTGCCGCCGGGCGTAGTTTCTGGGTTGCCGAACATCACGCCGATTTGCATACGCAATTGATTGATAAAAATAACGACAGTTTTGCTGCGGTCTACGATGGCGGTCATTTTGCGCAAGGCTTGGGACATTAAGCGGGCTTGTTTACCCATATGGCTGGCACCAATGTCTCCCTCAATTTCATCTTTGGGAGTGAGGGCGGCGACGGAATCAATGGCGACCACATCTATCTTGCCGGAGCGGATCAAACTCTCGGCGATTTCCAGGGCCTGCTCGCCATAATCAGGTTGAGAAATCAATAGTTCGTCAATTTTAACCCCTAATTTTTTGGAATAGTCCGGGTCTAAGGCATGCTCGGCATCAATGAAAGCGCAGATACCTCCCTTTTTCTGGGCTTCGGCGATAATATGCAGAGCGAGAGTGGTCTTGCCGGAGGATTCCGGACCAAAGATCTCTATGATGCGTCCACGAGGCACTCCTCCTACGCCGAGGGCGATGTCTAACCCGAGCGAACCGGTACTGATGGCGTTGATGCCAACCTTAGGTTTGTCTCCCAGCTTCATTATCGCTTCTTCTCCAAACCGGCTTTGGATGGATCTAATGGTGTCTTCGATTCCGGCTCCGATCCCTTTCTCCTTTTTTTCCTTGGGTTTTTTAATCATGATTGATTTTTAATGAGCGAAGCGAATATAAAAATCATCACCCTGTTGAGTAATCTGCCCCGGGCGGATAAAATTGCTTCGCAATTTTTACTCAACAGGGTAAGAAAAATTTAGTCGCTGCGCTCCTTATTTTTCTAATAAATTTAAATTCCAAATCTCAAATGTCAAACCTTAGGCAAAGAAACTCGCTCTTCTTTTTGTCTACTCTAAAACTATCTCAATAATTTTTTTGACCTGCCGACCGACCTGGTCTAGAGCCTTGACCTCAATTATATTATAACCAACAGAGAGGATCAAAGACTCGGCAAAAGTGCCATCGGCACGGGTAAAAATCTGCCGGTCATTCAAATAAATTCTGGCAATGCGTTTTGCTTGACCAGTGATTTCCACCAAAGAGTCGTCCGTGGTTTGGCCGTTTTGGGGAGAGTTAATCGTTAAACTAGGCCCCAGGATAAAATTACGCGCCTCAAAATAACCGTAAAAAACCACCAAGCCGGTAATGAACAGGGCTATCATCCAGGTGACAACAGATCTTTTTTCGTTGGTCATGATTTAATTAAATATACGAATATACGAATTATACTAATCTACGAATCCGCCGCGGCGGACGAATAAATGCCCAGCTAATTCTGTTCCGTGCTCATTCGTATTTACCCGCCAAAATTTTTGCGTTAGCAAAAACTTAGGAGGGTGAATTCGTTTCATTCGCATTATTCGTTGATTAGTATGTTTATCTCAAAAATTGTTGACGCCGTTATTTTCGTCAGGAATGTCAGCACTGGTGTGACCGTAGACCTCTCTGGGTTTAGCGCCCTCGCCCGGACCAATGACCCCGTGTTCTTCCAGTCTATCTAGGAGACGAGCGGCTCGCGCATAGCCAACCCTCAATTTTCTTTGTAAGTATGAAGCCGAAGCCTTGCCGGCGGTTATCACGGCGGCTCGCGCTTCTTCATATAACTCGTCATCATCACTATTTCCGTTGTCCAAAGCCGAGGAAAAAAGAGTGTTACTTCTCTCTTCATTGGTGAAGTTGATATCGGCTGGCACCACCGAGTCTCCATAATTAGCGGCCAAATATTCTACCACTTTCTTGACTTCATTTTCCGTGATGAAGGCCGACTGAATACGGATCGGCCTGGACATCTCGCCGGAAATATAGAGCATGTCGCCGCCGCCCAAAAGTTTTTCCGCTCCGGCCATATCTAAAATAGTGCGCGAGTCTATTTGTGAAGCTACCTGCAAGGCAATGCGAGATGGGATATTGGCTTTAATCAAACCGGTAATAACCTCTACTGACGGTCGTTGGGTAGACAAGATTAAATGAATGCCGACGGCGCGCGACATTTGAGCCAAGCGGACGATGGCGGCCTCAAGCTCTCGGGGGTAGGCGGTCATAATATCGGCTAATTCATCAATGACAATGACGATATAAGGCATTCTTTCCACTTCAGCAATCTCTCTCCGCTCCTCGGCTGTGGCCTTGTCCCACTTAGCCAACTCTTTGGCTAGAATGTTCTTATGATAGGAATCAATATCGCGTACAGCATTAGCTTCCAGAATATCATAGCGCCGGTCCATTTCTTTAGCGGCCCAGCGCAGGGCAAGGATGGTTTTTTTGGCATCGGTAATAACCGGGGTAAGCAGATGAGGAATGTGGTTATAAAGTGTTAACTCCACCCGTTTAGGATCAATCATAATAAAGCGCAGGCGGTCTGGTGAGTTACGGTAAAGAAGCGAGGTGATGATGGTATGGATGGTAACCGACTTGCCCGAGCCGGTGGCCCCAGCCAAAAGCATATGGGGAGCCTTACTTAGATTGGAAAAATGCGGGGCGCCAGAGATGCCTCGTCCCAGGGAGACATAAAGCGGGTGAATAGACTCGGCAAATTCTTTAGTTCCAATCATGGAGGCTAGACCGACCAGAGATTTTATTTTGTTGGGAATTTCAATCCCGACCAAAGATTTGCCCGGAATCGGCGCTTCAATGCGCAAAGGATGAGCGGCTAAAGCGAGCGATAAATCATTTTGCAAAGCGACGATCCGAGACAGTTTAACTCCCTCCGCCGGCTTTAGGGCATAACGGGTCACTGAAGGACCGATCGTGATTTCATCCATCTCCACATTGATGCCGAAGTTCTGCAGTGTCCGTTTAATGATGTTGGAATTGGATTTGATATCACCAACACCCGGTTTGCCACTGTCACGCTCCAAAAGAGATAGAGGTGGAGGGATATATTCGTCGGTTCCTCCGCGCCGACCAAAATTAATTAAACCACTAAAGAAGCCATCCTCACTTCGATCTTTGGTGATGATAGGCTCTGGCTCTGTTTCTTTAACTGGTTTGGCGTCATCCGCTTTAGCTTCCTCAATGGCCCGAGTGGCATTATCTATCTCCGCTTCCTCCTCGGTGTTTAAGAGATTATCTTCTTTTTGACCAAAAGTATAACCAAAAAGTCTCCTCTCCAGCGTTAGGTGTGTGTCTAGAGTGATTAGACTGGAGATAAGGATTAGAGCGGAAAAGAAAATTAGACTAAAATAAAAATCAAAAAAACTAAGTACCGGCTTGGCCACTAAGGTGCCCACCATCCCGCCGGCCTGAGCGTCAAAAGTCAGACTGATTATTCCTAGAGCCGATAAGAATAGGATCAACCCTCCGATTAATCTGATCAGTAAAAAATTGGGGCGAATGGAACGAATAAATGAAATGCCTAAAAGCAGAAAAATGAGAGGGACTAAATAATACCCGGCTCCAAATAAATCATGCAGGATACGATAGGTAAATTGTCCGGCTTTGCCAGCCACATCAAGGCCGGCTAATAAAAAGAAAACAAACAGGGCGGCACAAATGATCGCCATGATCCCGTGTTTGGTTTCTTCTTTAATGGCTGATATAAAATTGAATCGGCTAAATCTTTCCCCGTCACTGTTAAACGAATTTCTCCGGCGGTCTTTTTTGCGTGCCATTAAATAAAAATCACCAATAAATTAATAAATCCTTTCTATTATAACAATATATCCAGCACAAAAGAAATGTTTATGGTCAAGCGCTGGACAACAATGTCTGGCCTCGGTATCTAACTTGTGATTAACTTGCAAATTGACCCCATTAGAAGCCGCCCTCCCGCTTCGGGCGGGACGGCTACTGCCGCCTTAGGGGCGGCCTGCTTCTAACGGGGTTGACAAAAGTCTCTTAGCTTATAAAAGTGTCTTTATTATAGACAAATAATATTGACCGATATATAATATAAGACAACCAATACTAATAAAGGACAAAATAGACTTATAAAAAAGACACAAGAAATAAAAGTCCTTAACTATGGAACAGAATATAAAAGACAATGCGCATAAATATTTATCTCTAAAGAGTGAAAAACTAGCTTCAGCTGTTTACGCCATAACAGATTTTCTCTCAGACAATGAACCCCTAAAATGGCGATTGAGAGACAAGTCCTTAACGCTTATTTCGGACAGTGTTATTCTAAAGGATTTATCTCTTCGTGATATTGCTGATTATGACAAAATTATTTTGTCTATTAATGAATTGGTGGCCTTACTTGAAGTTGGTGGAGTAGGGGGATCCGTGTCGCGAATGAATTTTGACATTCTCAAAAATGAGTATCTATCTTTGAATGAATTGGTACAGAAAAAAGGCGCTAATCATCCTTTGGATAACTATAAAATTGACGAGCAGACCATTCTTCACGGGTTATCATCTTCAGAAACGAGAGAACCAGTCCCCCCATCCTTGAATTTGATTCCTTCTCTACGATCTACTGCCCGCCAAACTTACCTGAATAAATATTCAGAGAACAAACCCGGCGATCTTTATAAAGGACAAAAGGACACAATAAAGGACAATATACGACATGTCCTTAAAGCAGATAGCCATTTATCTAAAAAGGAATCTCGCCAAGATCAAATTGTCTTATTCATAAAAGACAAGGGCTGGATGAGCATTAACGAAATTGCAGCCGCCGTCTCGGGCTACAGTTTGAAAACCATCCAAAGAGAATTAGCTGCTTTGGTGGAAAAAGGTCTTCTTCATAAGCACGGGGAGCGGCGGTGGAGTAAGTACATCCTAGTATAGTTCCATAGGTTTAACCTATGGAACCGCCTTTAGGCGGGACGACTACCCGCCCGAACGTGCCGTTCGATACAGACGGGCAGCCGTCCGCCAGCTGGCGGAGCAGCCTGCTTCTAGTGGGGTTGACCCAGTAGTAGATTTTGGCATCGCGCTTCCAGCGCGCCTGCCTTTGGCAGGCAATGCCAAAACTCACTACGGGGTTGACTCTTATGGCTGTTTGGAGTACAATTACCAATGTAAAATAGAGTGATAAAAAAGGACCCTTTAATTGGCCATTTTCGTCTTGTTAAAAGCGGGTTTAAATTGGCCAAGAAATGTAAAAAAAGATCTTTGTCTTTATCTCTATTTAACCAGTTATCCACACATATATTTTGCAGCTAGCAGCTAGTGGTAATATAATTGGTGGAACGATTGTTTAGCTGGATCTAGATGGACGACAGTCCTTTGACAATTCTTAGTTATTAACTCTTTTGACTTAAGCTTCATTAATTGGTCGTTTAATTTTTTGAAGCAAAAAAATTTGAATCGAGGGAATTCCCGATTTAAATAAGTTAAAAGATTGATAAAAATAAAATTAGCAATTTCGTTCATAGTTATTTGGAAGTCGATACCAAATGACTATGCACAAATTCTTTTCTTCATCTTCGCTGCAATGCAAGGAGAAGGAAACCAATCATTAAAAGATTATCAGTTAGTTTATAAACAATTACTATTCAATTTATGTTAAAGAAATTTTCGTTAGTGCTTGCCGTATTGGCAATCGTGGCGGTGGCTGGCGTATCTGTCGCCAGTGCTCAAACTGCTACCATCCAAGAACTGCAAGCGCAAATCCAGTCATTGCAAGCCATGCTGGCCCAGTTAGGGGGCGCGGCTGCTCCGGCTGCTTCTGTTACCTTTACTCGCGATTTGACCGTAGGTTCCAAGGGTGCGGATGTGTCAGCTCTCCAGCAAATGTTGATTGACGCTGGCGACTTGAACATCGCCGCTCCGACCGGTTACTTTGGCGCTTTGACTAAAGCGGCCGTGGTGATTTATCAGAAGGACAACGGCATTACCCCGTCTGTCGGGTACTTTGGGCCGAAAACCAGAGCGTTCGTCGCGGCCATGACCCCGGCTACTCCGGCTACTCCAGTTACCACTCCGGGGACGACTCTGCCCGCCGGTTGTACTTCGGCGGTTGGCTTTAGCCCGACCACCGGTACTTCATGTGCGACTACAGTAACCACAACCACGACTACCGGAATTACCACCCCGGGTGTGGAAGGTTCTATCACCGTCACGGCCAACCCGACTCCCGGCTCTGGTCTAACTGTTCGTGAAGGCGATGTCAAGGTACCGGTTTTGGGCCTCAAGCTTGAAGCCAAACTTTCCGACATTGCTGTTCAGAGAATTAAGGTTGATTTGGCGACGAGCACCATCTTCTACAACAAACTGTTCAGTAAGATTTATGTGCTGGATGGCGACACAGTCTTGGCCGAGTCTCTTCTGAATTCCAGCACCGTGGTCAAGGATGGCACCGTTTACTACATCACCTTGGCTGGCTTCAACTTCATCGTGCCTAAGGATTCCACCAAAGTTTTGACTTTGGCCTTGGACGCTCAAACTTCCATTGACTCTAGTTACGATGCGGTCGTTTATTATGGTCTGCTTATTCCGGCTGCCGGAGTGCGCGGAGTGGATGGCGCTGGTCTAAGCCAGACCGGTCCGACCACGGCGCTTGATCGCCGGACGGTAACCGTTGGCGCTAACTCGTTGGCGGATTCCGCTACGGTTCAGGTGTCCAAGAATTCCACCAGTCCGGTAGCCGGTACCATTATTGCCACTGAAGGCAGTGCCAATGACCAAAAGGACAAAGTTCCGTTCTTGGTGTTTGATGTCAAGACCACCAAGGATAAGAT